>JALVDO010000848.1 GCA_027008975.1 Saprospiraceae bacterium
TTTCTCCTTTTTGCATTCCTTTTTGCATTCCTTTTTGCAAAATCATATCATAAGTACTCATAACAAAATCTTTTATTTTTGGTGGAAGTTCTTTGACTACTTCTCCCGAAAAAAAACACTAATTGGTACTCCGGTAAAGTCAAAATTTGCCCGTAATTGATTTTCCAAGTAATTTTTATAACTCTCTTTTACGTGTTTGGGGTGATTGCAGAAAAAAGCAAAAGCCGGAAAATAAGTTGGTAACTGGGTGACGTATTTGATGCGAATAAATCGCCCCCGGTGTGCCGGTGCAGGATAGCGTTCGATGGCTTCGAGCATGACTTCGTTTAATTCTGAGGTCTTGATACGGCGTGTCCTGTTTTCATAGACGTGGAGGGCTTCTTCTATTCCTTTTAGTACCCGTTGCTTTGTCAGTGCCGATACAAATACGATGGGGACATCGGTAAAGGGTGCAATCCGGTTGCGTACTTCCTTCTCGAAATCCCTTGCGGTATTGGTCTCTTTATCGACCAAATCCCATTTATTGACCAATATGACAATACCTTTATTTCGTTTTTGCGCTAAGCGAAGAATGGATAAATCCTGTGCTTCAACGCCTGTCTGGGCATCTATCATCAGAATGCATACATCGGCTTCCTCAATAGCTCGAATGGCGCGCATGACAGAGTAAAACTCCAGATTTTCGTGAACTTTTGCCTTTTTTGCGAATGCCGGCGGTGTCAATCAGGTAAAAATCTTTGCCGAATTTATTGTATCGCGTGTGGATGGTGTCGCGGGTTGTCCCTGCTATATCGGTGACGATATTTCGCTCCTGCCCCAATAGCGCATTAACCAAAGATGACTTGCCGACATTGGGTTGTCCGACAATTGCCAGCTTGGGAACATCCGTTTCCAAATCGGTCACTTCCTCTACGTATTCCGTGACGAGATCCAGTACCTCGCCGGTGCCACTTCCCGTCATAGATGATAGAAAGTAGGTATCCTCAAAGCCCAGTCCCCAAAATTCATTTGCCTCCAACTCCCGTGTCCGATTATCGACCTTATTAACGACGAGGATAATTTTCTTCTTGCATCGTCGCAGCATATTAGCAACTTCCTCATCGAGGTCGGTGATGCCCGTTGTGACATCGACCATAAAGATAATCACGCCTGCTTCTTCGATGGCTATTTCAACCTGTTCGCGGATGGCTTTTTCAAAAACATCATCTGAACCATAGACAAAGCCTCCGGTGTCGATGACGTTAAAGGTCTTGCCATTCCAGGTACAGGAGCCGTACTGGCGATCGCGTGTCACACCGCTTTCATCATCAATAATCGCCTTTCGCCCGCCTATCAGCCGGTTGAACAAGGTCGATTTTCCTACATTGGGTCGCCCCACAATCGCTACCAGATTATTCATTTTTCACCATTTCGCGCAAAGATACGGTTTTTTTTCACCAGAAGTTAGAAATTGATTAGAGGAGCTGTTTTATAGCACCTTGAAACGGATTACTTTCATCTATGCGGAAAAATAAAAAGCCCTTTTTTGCTCACTTAACCCATTCACACAACCATTCAGAACATTTAGCAGTTCAAACTGAACATCAAAATCAGAATCTGTGTACTATTGTACAATAAAAGGTAAATATTTACGAAATTTTAAGCTCCTTTCCCAAAAACACTCCCGTCAAACTCTCCTTCGTAT
>JALVDO010000849.1 GCA_027008975.1 Saprospiraceae bacterium
CCGCCACTACTAAAAAACGACAAAATGAAATGCACCCGTATTGAGAACTTACAATTATCTTGACTGAATAAATGAGAATTATTTTTATGAGAAAGCCCTACCAAAATAAAAAAATTATTCCGATACCAAACCTTCCAAATAACTGCCCATTCCAATCATCACGATGGCAATCAAAATGGTCATCAGTCCCGTCCATAAAACAACAGAGGTCTTAGAGGAGATACCCTTCCACTCTTTGAAATAAAGCCCCCACATCGTACTGAACAAAATAATAAAGCCCATGTGTAGGCTCCAACTTGCAAAGCCATATTTTTTACTCAAATAAGTGGCTCCCATACCGTAGAAGAAGAATTGCAGATACCAGGTTATACCCCCGAGTGCCGCAAAGAGGTAGTTGCTTTTTAACGGGACTTGTTCTTTTTGTCCTTCAATAGTTTTATAGTGGGCTGTGAAGTCGGAAAAGGTCTTGTTTTTTGCACTTAAATAAATCGTCCAGATATAATTTGTCGTTATTCCTCCCAATAATATCCATATTAATACGGCATTATTTTGAAAAACGGGTGCTACTCCGTATTCCAGCGCTTTTTGTGCGATGGGTGCACCCGCTGTTAATCCAAAAGCGAAACTCGCACTTAAAATGCCGGAAAAAATACCCACACCCAATCCCTTCCATAGATCAAATTCTTCAATAGCGGCTTTTTGCTCTTCCTCTGATAATTCCTTTTCCTTCATCATTCCGGCATAACCGGCAAGCCCGATTCCAATCAGTACCAATAATATCCCACTCATGGTGAGTAGTCCTCCATTAGATGTAAATTTATCTCCAATTGTACCATCAATTATGGGTGGAACCAAGGTTCCGAAGGCGGCTGTAAATCCAAGTGCTACCGCCATACCCAACGACACCCCGAGATACCGCATGGTCAGCCCGAAGGTCAGCCCGCCAATCCCCCAAAGTAAGCCAAATAGAAAAGTGTAAAAAAGTGTAGCACCATCCGCAGCTGTCAATACCTCCAAAAGATGTGGCGTTGTAAAATAAGCCATCACCCAGGGAGCGAATATCCAAGCTGCAAAACCGAGTACCATCCAGGCACTTTCCCAGCTCCATTTTTTTACAAATTTCATTGGAATGTAAAAAGAGCCCGCTGCAAAACCGCCAATGGCGTGTAATATTATTCCTAAAAATGCACCCATGATTATTTTGTTTGATTCAATTCTTAAAAATTATTCAATCATTTATTCCTCCCTCCCTTCGGTCATGAGGCAGGCATTCTGTCATTCAATCATTGAATTCAAGCCGCCTCAAAATTCTTCGTCAATAATTTCTTTGCCAAATCCAATTCCGACTGCGTGAAGGGCTTCGCATCGGAAGCAGAAGCCGCCCCACGCAGCTCCATGCTGTTCTTTGCTCCGGAAAGTACAGTCGAAACGCCCTTTTGATCCAGTACCCACCGCAATGCCGCCTGTGCCATCTGCGTGATGTCATCTCGTACCAAAAACCGGAATGCTTCCACCTGATCGATGCGCTCGCTGAGTTCCTCCCGTGAGTAACGAGCATTTAAAGTGCCCGCTTTGAAGACAGTATCCTTGGTGAAAACCCCGGCGAGGAAGCCATTTGCAAGGCATTCCCTCGCTACGACTCCGATGTTCATTTCAGCAAAGTCACTGACTAATTGTTCAGATTCCCTGTTCATCAAGCTGAGCACGACTTGCACTAAATCAATGCGACCGTCTTTTGCCCACTCTCGCGCCATCCCTTCCGTCTGGTGAAACATAGAGATGGAGTGGCCGACGAACCTTACCTTACCTTGTTTTTTCACTTGCTCTAAACCCTCCCATACATCATCACGTATTTCGTCGGCAGAAAAGGGAGAGTGGAAGAAGAGGATATCAATGTGGTCGGTTTGCAACCGCCTCAGGCTCTCCTCCACGGAGGCGATGACGCGCTCTTTGTAAAACTGTGATGCTCCTCCGGCAATGGTCGGATTTCGTCCAAATTTTGTTGAGATATAAACCTTATCTCTTTTGCCTTTGAGGGCTTTTCCCAACACGATTTCCGCTACGCCATCCTGCTCGGCAGTACCGTATTGAGGGGCGGTGTCCATGAGATTAATTCCCAATTCAATTCCCTCATGGATAGCGGCGATGCCGTCTTTTTCGTCCACACCGCCATAGACGTTATTGCCAAAAGCCCAGGTTCCCTGTGCTATTTCGCTGACCTTTAAGCCGGTTCTTCCAAGTGTTCGATATTTCATTAGCTTAATTTTTGTAATAATTCCTTTATTCTTTTTCCTGCATTATGGACGAAGGTTTCCACGATTTTGGCTCCCATCTCGGCTGTTGCCGGGCGTGGGTCGGCACCGGAAACGGCATCATCCACAAGGGTGGTTTCCCTATCCTGAGGCAGGTTCTCCAACGCGACCAACTCGGGAGCGTAGTACAATTGCAGTGCCGTCTCGCCGATAGCAGAGTGGTTGGCAACCAGCATATCCGGCTCCAATACCTCAAATTCAGCCAACGTCCAAAAGTATTTGTCGGGATGCTTTTGATTGAATTCATCCGCTACGGATTTTAGGATTTCAAAGTGTGGTTCGCCGCAATGCCCCGTCAGTAATACAATAATTTTAAAACCTTCCTCTGCCAACTGCTCGAAGTATTCCCGGCACATCATCCTGATTAATCCTTCCGAAAACTCCAGCGAATGCCGTTTGAAGTTGACACCCGGGTAGGTTTTAATGGTGCTGCTCGCCTGATGGACGACAGGTAAAACCAAGCCTCCTACCGATTTAGCCAGGTCGATACACATCCCGTATGCCTTGATGCTATCCAGCCCCACCGGATTGTGGACACCATGGTACTCCGATGCTCCCCATGGCAAATAAGCGATGGGATATTGCTCGAAGATGGTCTCTATCTGTTCGGGGCGCAGTTGTTCGTATCGCCCCCAGTGTTTGTTCTTATTCATTTCTATTTTTTCTTATTCCCAATCCCTGTGATAAATCAACGGATTTTGATGCTCATCGTTCATCAAATCGCCTATCGACAATTTTGCAAACTGCTCATCGCTCAGTACGTTTTTATTCCCATTGAAGGTACTGCCGTCGGGCATAAATGCGCAGGTCATTGCCTTTCGCGTACCGGGAGTCATATTGACACCGGCAGCGTGGAGGCACATTCCATTATGGAAGGAGCAACTTCCCGCCTTAATGACTGAAGGTACCGGCTCTGCATAGCGATATTTCGGATATTTATCGAAGATGTCACCCATATTGACCGAGATGCCGGGTTCGCCAAATTCGGTATCCCGATGCGATCCGGGCATAAACCACAGACAGCCGTTTTCAATTGTGACATCCTCTAAGGCAATCCAGATACTAAGTGCTTCCCTATGGGTAAAAGACCAGAAAGGGGTATCCACGTGCCAGGCAGTTGCGTTTGCCCATGGTTGTTTGACGAGAGACTGATCGTGCCAAACCCGGATACCATCGACACCCGCGAGTTGAGTAGCCATCTTTCCGATTCTTCTGTCGAGGATGAGCTCTTTTACCGTCTCGTCAGTTTGCCAAAGGTTGATAATTTGGTCAAATACCTTTCCAAAATACGCTGCCTCAGCATTGATGCCGTCGTCCTGCCCGGTGATGATATCCGAGTGGGGGAATTTTCGCCCCTTTCGGTTAGCGACTGCATTGTCAACTGCTTTTCGCATGATTTTCAACTCTTCGGAGGACAAAAAATCGTGCAAAATGATGAAGCCGTCTCTCTGGTAGGCTTCGATTTGTTCGTTTGTAAGTTCGTAATTCATGATGATTATTTTAAACACCTCTCCCAATTGAAAGAAAAATAAGCTTTTTGAATAATATTTTCTAACTGTTTGTCGTGTTGAATCGCGGCGTATTGTATCAAATCCCGATAAAGGTATAGTGAAAGCCAATAGCCGTTATTGTATTTTTCACGCAGGCTTTTAGGGTTTAGAAAATGGCTGTACCAGTTCGTATTTAAGCCGTATTGTTGAGCGACTTTTATTCCATTTTTTGCATTTCTCCACATTTTGTCTGCCATGGACTGATAGATTGCCTGATAATCCGAATAAGACCACTCCGCGGTATTGAAGATTGATGCTTTATCGTCAATGCCGAGGGCAATAAGAGATATTTCCGACTCGTAAATAAAATCCCCATCCATATCCATCCTGATTTTGTCCATGAATCCATTGCCGTCCGTATCTTCGTACTTCATCGTACCAAACACTTCCGGCTCTGCCTTGTCAAAATCTTCGGGTTGCAGGTTGGGTCCCCGCCATCCCTGCCATCCCTGAAAGTAGGTTGCATTTTGGTCAATGCGCCAATAGCCGAGCTCCGCACCATAGAGGTGAAGTCGTCCGTCCATTGGGGAAATGTATAGTTGTCCCTTACCTGAAAAGTCCATATCCCATTCACCACGGTCACCGGAGGGGTCTGCCTGCGGATTATTATCCACCCCCCCGTTTTTTGCCCCGATTTTGAACGGGTCTTTGGGTTCGTAAAACTCTACCCGCTCCCAACGCTGGCAATCGTCATCCTCATCAAAAACAAACCAGCATTGTTGCCACTCTCCTCGCTGAAAAGTCAGGTCATAAGCCGCTTCATGGCCGGGATAAATCAGTTCGGTCGTGTGTCGCCACCTCGGATCATTGAAGTATTTATCTGCCTCTGGCAACCCTTCTATATTTTTAATCCGGTGTACTTGATCGCTGTATTCAAAGCCGGCTCCTTTGAACTTCAGGCTCATGTCGAAGTCCAGTTCATTACCCGGCGCATTATCATTATCCATGTCAAAAGTCATCTGTACCATAGAGATGTGATGACTGAAATCCCATGCGAGCAGAGGATTTTTTTCATCCTTGATGGTATTGGGTTCATCGACCATTCGCATTGCCATTTCCGTTAGTCCGTCATTGTCTTTATCGAAATACAAAAACGGGTTTTCCCAATTGTATCGCAGGTCTTTTATGTTACGGGTTGTGATATGGACTTTTAGCATCATGCTTTTTCCGTTGTAATCTGTAAAGAAATTGGCTCTTCCATCATGATCCCAACCCTCAAACCCGAGGTGATTCCAGTCGATATACCCGAATTCACCATCCTGATCGGCATCCCAAAACCAAATGTAATGGGAAGTCCATTTGCCGGTGTAGTCCTTCTCCGCATTATCGACGATGCATTGCCAGTCTGCTTTGCCGTCTTTATCCTCATCACTCCAGTCAACCATCAGGTCTTTTTCGCCACTATACGAGCCATCCTGATTGAGGTCGAGCATCACACAATCACTATCCATGTCGCCTTCAAAGTCTCCTTTTTTCATATCGTCATCGTCATCTATCCATTGTATGTGTATGCCGTTGGGCAGAATAGCCCGCAGTACGTCGGGGTCGCCGTCTTTGTCCAAGTCGATGTAGGTGACAGAATTACTTTTTGGTATCGGCAGTCTGAAAGGCGTGAGTACCACATCCAACTGACCGTTTCTGAATGCCGGTTTTTGCCCCTGTGTCTGTGCGAAAAGGGCAATGATGAGTACGAATGATAATAGATATCTTTGCATGTTTTTTATTTTTTTCTGATTTTCATTTGTTATTTTTATTGGTTGAAAAGAATCTCTCAGTCTCCAATTCTCCTGTTTTCCCGCTAAGGCACGCTAAGGTTCACGCAAAGTACGCCAAGAGCGCCAAAAGTCTCTCAGTCTCTCCATCCCCAACTCTCACAACTCATTTCTCATTCACTTATTTCCCGCAGAGGAACGCCAAGGTTTCGCAAAGGGCGCAAAGAATCTCTCCGTCTCTCCGTCTCTCCATCTCTCCGTCTCTCCATCTCTCCGTCCCTCCGTCTCTCATTCAATCATTCAATCATTTCCCGCAAAGGAGGGTTTCATTTATTCAGCCCCGGCTTATCGCTTAAGCAGCCCTTTTGGCTTTTGATATTCGTATTCAAAGTAGCGATAATGTTTTTTCTTTCCTACGTTGATATAGCGACGGCTGACTTGCGGTATATCGTCCAATCCCGATTCTTCCAAGTGAGATATGAGCATATAACCGCCTTTTTTTGCCGGCATTTTTACCCTTACGGAAATGTTTTTTTGCCAATAAGCCTCTAATTCAATTTCTTGTTTTTGTTCAAGGATGACTTTGCCATTTGCGGCAAGCAATTGGATAATCAACGTGCCTTTCTCCCCTTTCGGGGAATCATTAACGGCGAGGAGATTGAGTAGATATTCCTTCTTTGGCTGGAAATAATCCGGCTTTTTCAAGTACCGTCCGTCCTGCACATCCCAAAACACGGCAAAGGGACGGCAGGTGTGGTACTGCGCCAACAAGGCAGGTGTAGGGTTTAAATCGGCAATATTTCCGGCAAACCAATCTCCGGTGTAGCCGTTATTATTTGATAAATATGCAAAAGAGGCCAGCCCATCTGCCTCCCTCGTGCTGCGAATGATCTCTGACTCAATAGCAAGCATATACGCCTGAAAATCGCGTCTTGCTTTGGCACTTTTGGCGGCATCGCCGAGGAAATGTCTGTAAATATCCCGATTGTGGTACAATTGAGTCCCGTCCGGCTCGAAGGATTCATAATTTTCTTTGTAGGGGGTAATATCAGCATCCGTAAACTCGCCGTAGGTGCGAATCCCTGATTTTAACCCGTCTCTGCTCTGCCAGAGCCAACCAAATTCATTGACGATAATGGGGCTGGTTGCTTCCCGGAATTGTGCGATACCGGCGTATTTTCTGCTCACCTTTCCAAAGCGGAATGCGGGAATATGCCGGTCATACCATTCATCGTTGACCCACCAGCCATGAGCGAGCGGGTACCAGTGTATTTCATTGACCTCTAATCTTTGATTTTTGTCCGATTTCATATAACCCAAGTCCCAAATTCGGGTGGGATCTACTTTGCGTAATTCAGGAATGAGTTCTTTGCCTATATATTCTTGTTTTTGCTCGTTGAGCGCATCCCAGATGATAATGCTTGGATGGTTGCCGTCCGACCAAATCCAGTCGGTGTATTCCTTTTTATACTGCGAAGGACGTCCGCGGAGGTTCCACATCAGGTATTCGTTTTGGATGACAATGCCGTACTTATCTGCGAGGTCGTACCAAAATTGTGGCAAGATACCGATACTCACTCTGAAAAAATTCCAACGCATGGACTTGGGTATGTCAATCATCAGTCGTTCGACCCAGGCAGTATCCCACGGTAGATGAGCGCGATCTCTGTCCTCGAAAAAACGGTTGAGGGTAATCGTCGAGCCGAAGAGGTTGTACTTTTCCCCATTGAGGTAAAAATCCTTGCCTATGGATTCAAAATCCCGCATTCCAAAGGTGATGTTTTGAGTGTCGCTCACCTGCATCTCCCATCCGTATTTTTTGCCGGGCTTTAGGCTTTCTTTATTACCGTAATTATTAAAAAATAATTCCTCGGGGGTAATGCTAACGACGGCTTCGTACAAAAACGGGTCATCGGGCGACCATGGATGAGCATTCTCTAATTTCAGGTTGAAGACGGCTTCCTGCCCCTGTTGGCATTGTATGCGCCCCTTGGCAGTTGCTGTGCCGGATACGACCTTTTTACTCTCCTTTTCCCGGATAAATACCTTGGCTTCGTAGTCGATTTCGGAGTATTCCATATTTCTTTCGAGGATATTGGCGTAGTTCTCCAACTGTAGTTTAACGGTGACGGTTTCGTCTTTTAGATTAGGCAGCGTCAGGGCACGATGGATTTTTATGGGTCCGACAAATTCTATGAAAATATTATCCCAGATGCCGGGAATATCCGTGTATTTTTCCCTGTCAAATCCGGTAGCTGCCTCCTTGGGCAGCCAGGCTCTTTCACCGAGGCGGACTAACAATTCGTTTGCTCCTTTGGTTTTCAAAAAGGGAGTCAAGTCGCAGTCGATAGGCGTATTACACTGCATATACTGACCACAGTCGTGCCCGTTGATGATTATTTGGGTGTTATAACGGGCTTTTAACAGTTTTAAAATGGCGTATTTGCCCTGATTTTCTTCCGAAATATGAAAGGTAAAGCGATACCAGTTATACCTTGGCTGATGCCTACCGGAAAAGTATAAATCGTATTGGTCGATTTTGGGAACAGCCAAATCAATCAGCCCGGGTACAGGGATGGTACGCGTAAATTTTTCAGGGGGAAACGCCGTCGTCGTTTGTTCAAACTCAGCCGTACCGTTTAAAGACAGTACACGACTGTTTTCGCTTTGGGAAAACCCGAAAAAAGTTATTAACAACAATATAAAAATCAATAAGTGCCTCATCCGTAATAATTACTTAATTATATTATTTCCCTGTGACAATTCGACATCCTTTCCCGCCTGCCTAAAAGTACCTGAAAGCCCTTTCGGAAGTAGTACGACACCCGATAAATGTCCGGATTTATCCTTTTTTAACGTTATCTTTATCAATCCCATCGGATGGGGAAAAGTCGCTTCAATATGGTCTAATCTTCCCGGCTCGGGTTGTATCAATACCTTTTTGAATCCGGGAGCATCAGGTTGAATACCGGCGACGGTGTGCAGGAATTCAAAACAGGGACTCGCACTCCATGCATGGCAGTCGGAGCGGGGGTTTTTATCCGTCTCTCCAAAGGTTGTCATACCCTGTTTGAGCATATAATCCCAGGGGGCCAATTGGTCGAGATATAAATTTGCCATTCCGGTTTTTTGCAAAGCTCTCGTTAGATAAAATTTGAAATAAACAGAGGTTTGGATAAGGGTACTATCGGATAAAATCCGCTTCATAACTGCCTTTTGTTTTGCGGAAGCAATCGTATTGGTCAGGATGGCAAAAATATTGGTGTGCTGCGAGAAAACATCCTTTTCCGGGCGTTCGGCAATCAGCCCCTTTTCCTTATCCCAACAATGCATTACGACAGCCCGTTGTATTTTTTGAGCGAGTTCCTCATATCGTTGCGCTGTATCATCCCAGTGAAAATGTCGATATACTTCCGCTGCGTTTTGAAGGGCGTAAACGTACTGGAGCGAGACGTTGGCGGAGTGCCCGTCGTCCGCTCCGGGCGGAATGCCGTTTTGAAATCCTTTTGTCCAGTCCGTAAAGTTCCACCATTCCAGCGGGCCTAACATGCCCGTATCATCCATTTGTTGCTCAAACCACTCCAATACGGTCTTCATGCCCGGCAGAAACTGTCGCAGGTATTCCGGGTCGTCCCGATACATATAATAATCGTGAATCATATCCACCCAAAGCAGGGAGTAAGTGGGTATAACTTGTACGATATAGGAAGGGAATCGACTGGCGGTCAGTCCCATTGGCAGCCTGGAATCATCAAACGATTTGATAGCCTTTCGCATAAGCCGATCGTCCCCTGATACATAAATGGCAACCATGGATTCTATTCTTGAGTCCCCAACGTATTGCAGTTGCTCATAATAGGGGTCCATAAAGACCTCGGTGGACGAATTGCGCAGGGTTCGCCAGGCTACCTGCCATATTTCGTCAAGGTGTGTGTCTCCGGTGTGAAATTGGGCAACCTCCTTAAAAGGGTAAGCCGTATAAACACCATGGAAATCCTCGATAATGAGCGGCTCATTACCCGTTGTGATGTCCAATTGGACAAAACGATAGGTGCGCATGGCGAGCGGCTTGAATTTTCGTTTTGTACCGCCGTCGGGATAGATGATGTCGTAATAACCTCGAATTTCTTTTTCGTCCCAATTTTTGTTTCGGTTGCCTTTTTTCCATCCACCGTGGGCGGTTCTCGTTTTGGATTTTTTGAAGAATAGAGCTTCGGCGTAAGTGATTTTCACTTTGGATTGCCCGCCCCTGCTGAGGATGATTTCAGGGTAGCCAATGGTGTGCACCCGATTATCGAGCAGGATGGATACCTTGCTGTTGGCGGGAATGGTCAGCGGCTTTTTTCCGGCAAGGAAATCGGTTCCAACCGCTACCCCCTTACTCCTCACCACGGATGAAAATCGGGTAACTTGCTCCTCCATGAAGGGAATCTGTCTCGGCACGAGGTACCAGGTACTGCCGAATAAAAATCCCCTTCCGACGGCAAACTCAACAGTTGCCGGGCGGGGACTTAGCCAGTTGGTGTCGTCGTAATTCTTTTGTTCCCACCCCCAGGGATGTTGCCGGGCATCGACGATGTCGCCGGGTCCGGCAGCGTAATATCCACCAAGTGAATCACTGACAAAAGGGATGAAGTCGTAAGCTTTGTTCTGAATAATTTTCCAACTGCCATCGATTGCCGTATTGACGTTAACGGGATTGTCCTTGTGTCCCTGAAGGATAAACGCGGTCTGGAAGGAAAGCTGGGCGGCGTGCTTGAATTCACCGAAATTAACGACTTCGGCGGCGAGGGTGTTTTTGCCAACATTGAGGAAAGGCGCCAAATCGACGGTCTCGTAACGCCAATGATTGATATCGCCACGCGCAGGTCCGTTGCTGATGAGGTGTCCGTTAATATAGAGCTTATAGCGGTTGTCGGCAGACACGTACACGATGAAGGAATCCGGCAGCGTTGAGAGGTCAAAATTACGGCGATATAGAAAGACTCCGTAATCCAGTGTTGAAGCTGTCGGGTGGGTAAGCCACTGCGCGTACCAGGCGTGCTTCAAATGCTGCACATCTTTCCCCTCGTAATTGATAGTGACGGATGATTCCTGCGCGTTTGCCGGCACATTCATACACAAAAGAAAGAAGAAAAAAAGTAAGGATTTACCCGGAATATACTTCATAATAGCGTGCTTGCTTTGAAAATTAAATGCCAAGATAGAAATTAATTTTCAAAAGGTGCAAACGATTGCGTTAATTTTTTACTCATAAGCATTCAACGCATTATTTAACCGGCTAATCATCTTTTCTCTGAGATTATTCGGGCTGAGGACTTCCAGGAACTCCCCCCAGCCTAATAATTCTTTTTCCAACTCGAAATTTTGAATGACTGTAATTTGGAGGGTCGCCTTGTCTGGCGTTTTTTCGAGGAGCTTTTGAGAGGGATGAAGTGGCTTGGTGAGCAGGTAAGGCAGTTGGTCGTTGGTGACCCGGAAGGTAATGGTTTCCGGTTTAAGTCCGGGCTTTTTGGAGATGCCAATAACATCCTTGAAGTAGTTGTAAATATTTATGCCGACTGCTTCCCGATAAGGGTGAAAGGGATTTTCTCTGAGGTCTTCGATCCTGTCCAAGGCAAAAATGCGGATATTATTACCCTCGCCTACAGCCGAGAGCAAAAACCAACGATTACTATATTCCTTCAGGAGATAGGGGAATATCCGGTAGCTCTTTGGTTCCTCTGCTTTGAAGGATTGATACAATAAGTCGATAGAGATTTTTTTTAGGATGGCACGATGCAGTGGGTGCAACCACCGTGTTCCCTTTACCTTTTCGTTTTTATCAAATTGAATGGGGCTTTCGAGGGGATTTTCTTTACTGATAACTTTATCTTCAAGTCGGGAGACCAAACTGGATAAATCTTCAAAATAACTAAATTCTCTGAATTGCTTCAGCAAGCTGACGACTTCTTTTAATTTGTCCACATCGTGGGGCGAAAGAGGTGAATTGGTAATGCTGTAGTTTTTATCTTCGTAACAGTAGTACTTTCTGTCACGGACAATAATGGGAGCATTATAACCCAGCTTGTCGCTGCGCATATTTTGGATGTCGAGTTGGATGGTTCGCTTGCTTACCCCTGAGGTAATTCCCTCGTATTCGTATAGTGCATCTGATACGGCTTCAATCAGGTCGTTTAGCGTCCATTTTCTGAATCTATTCCTAAGGCATTTGTCGATGATTCTGTATCGAAGCAGGGCTAATTTATTGGCAGACATAGCTTTTTGGGGTAAAGGTAGTGATTTTTCTTCAACAACAACGCAATATATTTGCGTATTATGATAAAAAGTATCTGTTTTATAGTATTTAATTATTTGATTATAAATTTTTTATAAAAATTTTTGCATTTTTAAATATTACGCATTTATGATGCGTAGTAGTGTCCTATCTTTGCATTATAATACATGATAATAAAGCGACTAACCGACAGCAAAGCAAATGAAAACGACAATGTCTTTAAGTCAAACAACCAATTGAAAGGTAGCATAAGTTTTGTCAATCAATTGCAGCTTATGACAGCAATGATGCCGATGGAGTTTTACTCTGTCGGTATTTTTTTTTTGTAACTTGACTTTTGTTAACTAATTAGTTATCTTTTGCCCAAATAAAGAATTTCAACTCATGAATTTAAGTACAGATAAGCCCAAAACATTTAAGGAACTTTTAGACCAAAAGTATGGTCAGAAAGAAACAGAAAGTCGAATGCTTTTTGAGGCAAAGGCTGAAGCATTTTATTTATGCGAGATGCTCAAAGAAGAGCGAAAGAAAGCAACGCTTACACAGGAGCAGTTAGCAGAACTACTTCATTTGAAAAAATCCTTTATTTCCAGAGTTGAAAATGGAAAAGTAGATGTGCAGTTATCTACATTTTTGAAAATGTTACGCGGAGTTGGGCTGGAATTGACATTGACTCCCCGGGCGGGTATTTCGTGATGGGCTGTAGATTATGATGATATTAGTATCTAGCAAATAATTCATTTTCCGTTTTCAAAAGGTGCTAATCAATCCAATATTGCCAATAACTCATCCAAAGAGTGTTCCCATTCTATTTGATCTGCCAATTTTCTAAATTCAGTGAAATTTATTGGTTTGTAGTTTTGCTCTTCAAGAATTTGTTGATAGGTCACACCTTCCCTTATTTTAACAATGGCATCTTCCAGATTAGATTTTTTAGATAGATTAATTCCATCGTTTGAGTTGGATGTAATTCCCTCAATATCCCGATAAATCTTCTCTAACTTATTGACATCATTAATACCCGAAACGATATTAATGATATTTATTTTCATGTCGTTTGCTGTCGTCATTATTTTTTATTTTTAACTACTTACCACTTCACTATTTTTGCCAAACAAGGCTATTGAACGATAAACGTCGGTATCATTGACTTTCGCGCATTCCTACCTTGCATACCCTTATCTTCCTTTCCGATGAGGACGCGCATATGCGTCAACACGGGGTATGCAGGAAGCCACCTAAACCCATGTGCTTACGAATTAAAACACTCTACTAAATAATTTAGTTCCCGCCTGTTGGATCTTCTTCCTCGTTTTATAGAGAATATTCCGAATATGCTTAGCAAAAGTAACTCATTTACCAGACTTTTTCAAGTCCCTGCGCTCTTTCTTTAACCATTCCCGAAAACTCTCCTTCGGCGCAGGTGGCATCTCTCTGCCTTTTGCCCAGAGGTTCATGGGGTTGTTAATCAATTGTCGAGGAGTGTGGCGGAGTATCCATCTTGTCAGTTTTCCGCCAAGGGTGTACCGCTTCTCATTTGCCAATACATTGGCTGCTATTTTCAAGGTTTGCTGCTTGACCTTACCGAGGTAGCCTGCTTTACCGATTTCCTGGCGCCAAAGGTACAATTGGTGAGGGATGTCTATTTTTACGGGGCAGACATCTTTGCAGGAGCCGCAAAGGGTGGATGCAAAAGGGAGATCATTATACTCCTTCAAGTCGGTGGCAGGAGCCAGAATAGAACCAATAGGCCCCGGGATTGTGTGGTGATAACTAAATCCACCGCTTCGCCGATAAATAGGGCAGGTGTTGATACAGGCACCACAACGAATGCACTTTAGCGCTGTGAAGAAGTCTTTTTGCCCCAATTTTTCGCTTCGGCCATTATCGACCAGGATGATGTGCATTTCTCCGTTTGGTTTTGGTCGGCGGAAGTGGGAGGTATAGACGGTGATTGCCTGCCCTGTCGCACTACGTGCCAATATTCTGGTAAAAATACCGAGGTGCTTTCGTTTCGGAATGAGCTTTTCAATACCCATGCAGTGGATTTGTAACGGGGCGAGGTGTGTCCCCATATCCGCGTTCCCTTCATTGGTACATACGACGACTTCACCGGTTTGGGCAACAGCAAAGTTAACACCTGTAATAGCGGCATCGGCTTCTAAGAACTTTTCGCGTAGATGCAGTCTGGCAGCATTGGTCAGATAAGCGGGGTCGGCATTGTTGGGTTCAGTGCCCAATTGTTCTTCAAATAAATGTCCAACCTCCTCCTTCTTCAGGTGAATAGCCGGTAGTACGATATGGCTGGGCGGCTCATTTCTCATCTGAATAATGCGCTCGCCGAGGTCGGTATCTGTTATTTCAATTCCCAATTGTTCGAGGTGGTGATTGAGTCCGCACTCTTCGGTGAGCATGGACTTGCTTTTGACCACCTTTTGGGCTTTGTGTTTTTGCAGGATGGTCGCGACTATCTTATTGTGTGCCTCGGCATCGGCTGCCCAATGGACATGGACGCCGTTGGCAAGTGCGTTTTTTTCGAATTCAAGCAAGTATTCATCCAATCTGGAAAGGGTGTGGAGTTTGATGTCTCCGGCAAGTGTGCGTAGCGCTTCCCATTCGGGTACCGCATTGATGGCAGTATCCCTTTTGGTGCGAACAAACCAGAGTGCCTGATCGTGCCAATCTGTGCGTTCCTCATTCCGGATGAAGGCTTCAGCTTGTTGTGGATGCGCTTTATTCATGTTGATGGCTTAAAAACTTTGTAAAAATAACATTATTTGAATAAAATACGACAGTTTCGGAATTGATAGATGACGAGCGAGGAATTTTTTATACTTTTGCACCCAAAATTAACAACCATGATAAAAGCTAACAATCCAAAATTAACTTCTTGGGTAGAAGTGGGGAAAGATTCCGATTTTCCGATTCAGAACCTCCCTTTTGGTGTATTTAAGACGAATAATGCAGGACCGCGGGTCTGTACGAGGATAGGAGATTACATTGTCGATTTATATACCCTTTCCAATGTTGGTTTACTGGAGGGTTTAGATATTAAAAAGAGCGTTTTCCTGAATAAAACCATCAATAAGCTTATCAGTCTGGGCAAGGAAAAAACGAGTCAATTGAGGGAAAGGTTGTCTGATATTTTGAATAAAGAACCCAACCGATGGCAGGGAATAAAAACGGCTACGGACTTTTTACGTCCGGTCTCTTCTGTGGAATTATTATTACCGCTTAAAATAGGGGATTATACCGACTTTTATTCCAGTATTGAGCATGCCACTAATGTGGGAATGATGTTTCGAGACCCCGAAAATGCACTATTACCCAATTGGCGGCATCTACCCGTTGGTTATCATGGTAGAGCCTCTTCTATCGTGGTGTCGGGTACGCCTATTCATCGCCCCAAGGGTCAAATGATGCCCAAAGGGGCTGATAACCCTGTATTTGGTCCCTGTCGGCTGTTGGACTTCGAATTGGAAATGGCCTTTGTCGTTGGAAAGCCAACTTCACTTGGACAAACAATCCCGATCGAAGAGGCGGAAGATTATATTTTTGGAATGATGTTGTTCAATGATTGGTCAGCTCGGGATATTCAGAAATGGGAGTATGTACCCTTGGGACCATTCCTTGGGAAAAATTTTGGCTCCACCGTATCCCCCTGGGTTGTGACTTTGGAGGCTTTAGAACCTTTTCGAGTGGCAGGGCCTGTGCAAGACCCCGAAGTATTACCTTACCTTCGATCGAAGGGGGAGAAAAACTACGACATTCAGTTGGAGGTCAATATACAACCGGAGGGGAGTGCAGGGAAAGTTGTCAGTCGATCAAACTTTAAATACATGTACTGGAATATGTGCCAACAATTGGCACACCATACCGTCAATGGCTGCAACGTAAACATCGGAGACCTTTGTGCTTCCGGGACTATTAGCGGACCAACGCCGGATTCTTATGGGTCTATGCTCGAGATTTCGTGGGCAGGAAGTAAGACTATAGAAATGCCCGATGGAAGCGAGCGCAAGTTTTTGAAAGACGGGGATACCGTTACCATGAAAGGATGGGGAGAAAAGGATGGAGTTCGGATTGGATTTGGTGAAGCATCCGGGAAAATACTTCCCGCTTTGTAAATGCGAAGTAAATGTACAAGAGATTATTTTTTATATTTTTTTCATTGGTTGCTGTTGCAAAATTTAGCAACGGACAGGCTCACATCCAGGAATCCATTAATCGTCTGGTTAATGATGAGGCATTGGCGCATTCAAGTATCGGGATTTGTATCGTAGATATTGCTACGGGGAAAACCATTGCGCAGTACAATAGTGGTAAAAGTCTGATGCCTGCTTCGATTCTGAAAATATTAACGACCTCCACCACGCTTGGCATTCTTGGTGGAGATTATCGCTTCAAGACGGAGCTCTCCTATACCGGCAGTATTGATGAGACGGGGACACTTGTTGGGGATATGTATATTACGGGTTATGGAGACCCGACGCTGGGTAGCGACAGGTGGGAAAGCTTACAGTCCGTCATGGGAAAATTTGCCGGCGCTGTTTACAAAACAGGTATTAAATGTATTGAAGGCAGCCTCATTGGGGATGGTAGTTATTTTGAATCAGAAGTCAGTCCGCCGGGTTGGCAATGGCAGGATCTCGGCAATTATTACGGCACCGGTGCGTGGGGTTTGAATATCAACGAAAATCTGTATAAACTGACCTTCGCTCAAACACCTAAAGAAGGACAGCGCCCCAGAATCACTGGCATTTATCCGGAAATAGAAGGCTTATCCTTCGTCAATGAGTTGACATCCGGAGCTACCGGTAGTGGAGATAATGCCTACATTTATGGCGCGCCCTATTCCGATATGCGGTTTGTTCGTGGGACGATTCCAAGGGGTAAAGGCTCTTTTTCAATAAAAGGTGCCATTCCAAATGCTCCTCTTTTTGCAGCGCAGTATTTGGGTAAATTATTGGATGAAGAAGGTATCAACCCGACGAAGGGGGTCTATTCAGATTTTTCTTATCCGGGTAAGATAAGTTTGCGCAAAGCAAGAAAAAAAATTTACACGCATACCTCTCCACCGCTCAGGGAAATTGTCGATGTGACCAACCACAAAAGTATCAACCTTTTTTGTGAGGTCATGCTCAAAACTTTGGGTGTGCAGCCGGGAAAAGCGGGAAGCACAAACGAAGGTCTCCGTCGTGTTAGGGCTTATTGGGAGGAGCGGGGTTTGTCATTTGACGGTGTGACGCTTGTAGATGGAAGCGGGTTGTCTCGAACCAATTTGATTACTGCTAATTTCATGGCGAAATTGCTGCGAAAAATAGCACTCAACGAGTCGCTTTATGCTGATTTTTACCCTTCGCTCTCCATCGCAGGGAAGACGGGCTACGTGCAATCCATATTGAAAAATACGAAGGCAGCCGGAAACTTGCGGGCAAAGACCGGTACCATGGAAAGCGTCCGTTCCTTTGCAGGCTATGCAACTATGAATGACGGTAGAAAGGTAAGCTACTGCATTATCGTCAATAACTTTGAGGGCTCGGGGAAAAACGTCCGTCAAAAATGTGCTAAAGTGATGAAGGCTATTTGTGATTAATGCTCCTCCTTTTGTTATTAAAATGTAAATGTGGAAGCCCAATTTATGTAAATCGTACTTTTTTACCTACTTTTACCCACTGATATACCAAATTTTTCAAAGATGAATCGGTTTTATTTTTTAGTGATTTTAACAGCAATGGGGATTTTTTCCTGTGATTCTACAACAGATACCTGGGATAATACAAAAGCGTATCCTCACAATGATGAAGGAACTAACATTCAATTGCCCTCTGACATAGTAATACCCGGTGAGAAGGATGATTATATAGAAGATAACAGACTAATATGGCAAAAACCGGAATTGGTACTTAGCTTATTGGATACTTTGGATGGTAAAACGGTAGCTGATATTGGAGCGGGTACCGGATTTTTCACCTTTCCTCTTTTACCGCTTTCCAAAAAAGTCATAGCTCTTGATATCGATCCGCTATACCTAAACCTTATTGATAGCATCAAAAGGGTTGATTTGATACCCGAAGATCGCATTCGGCTGGAAACGAGACTGGTTCAGGGAGACAAGATACCACTTAAAGACGGAGAAATTGACGCTGCTGTTATCGTCAACACCTTTATGTTTATCCCAAATCACGTTGAATATTTAAAAGAATTATTGCGCAAGCTAAAACCGGAAGGGAAGGTTTTGATTGTCGATTTTAAAAAGAGAAGAATACCCCTTGGACCGGAGCAGATGTATAAAATTCCTCTTTATCAGGTGGAAAATGAATTGTATCAGGCAGGATTTGATACGGTAGTTGCCTATGATATGCTTTTGGAGTACCAGTACATCCTATTGGCTAAAAAGGGGAAATAAAGGAAATAAAAAATGTCCGACAGTTAAATACTGCCGGACATTTTTTTTATTAAAATCTCCAACCGATTGCCAGCTTTCCTGTAAGGTCAAACCCCCAATTAGGGAAATCATAGTTATCTGTACCATCAGAGAGAGTCCAATTCTGCGCAAGGTTACGTCCGGCACCGAGACCTAGTTCAAATAATAAACCAGAATCTGCAACCCATTTATAGCCTACCCCGAATCCTACAGCAACGACGCTATAGTTTGCAGTTATTTGCTGTCCTGCACCATCATCGAATTTTGATTTTTGTCCACCATATCGTGCATAAACATTTGCATAAAATTTATCACCTCCATCTTCAGGAGAGAAATAATACTTATAGGCAGCGCCAAATCCAAATCCGGTTAGCTTCGCATCTTCTGCCAAAAAGGAAGCTTTACGACTTAGCAGGTTTGCAGAAACTTCAACCCCCATATTGTCACTTAGGATGTATTCTCCTGAAGCAGAGATACCGCCAAATAACAAGCCAATCGGATTGACTTTTACTTCAAATTGCGCGAACATACTTGTCGTTAAAAACAATGCTGCGACGAGTGTTAAAATTCTTTTTTTCATAAGTGAAATTTATTTAAAAAATTAGGTTAAAAAATAGTTTAATTTTAAGTTTTTCAAGAAGTGAGTATGTTTTTAATTGTTCAATTTAATTGAGGCGAACCACTAGTGAGTTGCAGCACACAATCTTCAATTGGTATCGCAATAATAAACCTTTTTTTTAAATACAAAAAAAACCTAGCGGAAATTCTGCGATATTTTTATTTCTTTAACATTTTTTCAAAATAGATTCCTAAAATTACTACCTTTGATTTCAATTAATGCAAACGATAGCATAAGGCAGAAACGTAAAGCTAAGTAAAAATGGATTCAATAGGTATAGTAGTTTTAATTATCAGTTTTGTCGTTCTATTAATAAAAGGTGTGCCAATTGCTTATAGCATTGGCATTTCAGGTGTTTTGACGATGTTGGTGTCGATTGATTCCCTACCGGCATTTACGACCTATGCACAGCGAATGGCGAGTAGTTTGGATAGTTTCTCTCTACTGGCGATTCCGTTTTTTATCCTTGCGGGGAACATAATGAATAAAGGAGGCATTGCGCTTCGTTTGGTAGATTTAGCACGGGTTTTAGTGGGAAAGACAACAGGTGGGCTGGCATTTGTGAATGTATTTTCGAATATGCTTTTTGGCGCGATATCCGGATCGGCAGCGGCATCTGCTTCGGCAATTGGCAGTATTATGACACCGGAGATGAAAAAAGAAGGTTATGACGAAAAATTTAGTGCTGCCATCAATATTACTTCGGCTACAACCGGTCTTTCCATTCCTCCGAGCAATGTCCTGATTGTCTATTCTTTGGCAAGTGGAGGCGTCTCCATTAGTGCCCTGTTTATCGCCGGGTATATCCCCGGTATTCTGACGGGGTTGGCTATTATGTTGGTAGCGATGTCCATGCTGATACTCAAAAGAGATGGCATTATGGCTGCCGTTACCAATGTAGTGAAAATAGTAACCGTTGGCATTGCTTTTCTCGGGCTGTTGTATTTTGCACCAAAACTAGTAAGCAATACGGATCTTCATGCTACTATAAGGTGGGGCATTATTGGTGTTGTCATGGCTTATGTGACGTTTGCGAACAGATCGCGCATTCCCGATGCTTTTCACAAATTCATCAGGGCATTACCCAGTCTTTTAATGCTCGTCATTGTCATTGGAGGGATTATTGCCGGATATTTCACCGCGACGGAAGCATCAGCGGTCGCTGTTTTGTATGCGTTAATACTTGCTTTGGTTTACAAAGAAATGTCCGTTCGCGACTTACCGGATATCCTTATTCATTCTGTCAAGACAACTGCCATTGTCCTGTTCCTGGTCAGCACCAGTATGGGGTTGTCGTGGATAATGGCTTATGAGAATATACCACAAACAGTAAGCAGTGCCTTGCTTGGTATTAGCGATAATCCCTACATCATTTTGATTATCATTAATGTTATCCTGCTACTTGTTGGAACCTTTATGGATATGACCCCTGCTATCCTGATTTTTACCCCGATTTTCTTGCCAATCGTCACCGGACAGTTGGGGATCAGCCCTATTCAATTTGGCATTATTTTGATTATGAACCTTAGCGTTGGCTTGTGTACACCACCGGTCGGTTCTGTTCTGTTTATCGGTTGCAGCGTAGCCAAAGTAAAGATTGAACAGGTAATCAGACCATTAATACCCCTATTTGTAGCCATGATTGTCGTATTGCTGCTCGTAACCTTTATTCCCAAACTAAGTCTATGGCTACCGACCATTTTTGGTGCAATGTGATAAAAAATCCCGAACTGATAGAAATCAGTCCGGGAATCACATCATCTAAATACAGTTGTCTTTGATGCGAGTACCAAGGGCGACTGCCTCAGATGATTATTGAACGACTAAAGTCGCTAAAGCATACTTTTGATGGCTTAGCACAGCAACATAATATACTCCCGGGCGCAAATTGGGATGGATACTTAATGAAAATTTACCGGGATTGCCTATTATTTCTTTTTGAAATACTTTTCTACCGCCAGCATCGTGTATGAGGAGACGCAAGGTGCTGCGATCAAACCCTTCCAATTGCAGATTGACGGATTCGCCGGAAGATGGGTTTGGAAAAATGTGAAGACCGTTTTTTATCTCGACAACTTTTGTAGCGACGGGACCTGAGGTAAGAATACTCAAAAGTGGTGT
>JALVDO010000850.1 GCA_027008975.1 Saprospiraceae bacterium
CGGTACCGTCCAGAAGCTTTCCGGTATAGTGTACCTGTACCTTATCACTTGGCTTAGGAGTGGCACCACTCCCCTCTTTCAACACCTCGTATTGCAATCCGCTCTCCGTTGTGGTGACTTCGGGTCTTTTTGCGTTTTCAGCAAGGAATTTTGCCCCTTCTTCAATGGCCGCTCCATGCTGTGCCGCATCCTTCTTGGTCAGGTAATCCTGAACGACCTGATTGGCAGTTGCTTCGTCAAGTTTAAGAGCATTGCCCTCCAATACATCATTGACTGCCATTGCTAAATCATCTGCATTTAGTCCTTTAAAACCTTGGGATTTAAGATTTTGTGCTACCAACATTCCCAATCCATAACTCAATGTATCCATTTCTACGACTACTTTTGTTTCGGGTTGCTCCTGTACTACTACTGTTTTTGTTTTTTGGGAGCACCCTGTTAAAAAAATTGTTGCTACTAAAACTAACTTTAAATAATTCATTATTTTTTAATTTTTATTCTTAACCTGCACTTGTCAGCGCTGTTCTTTCATTTAAGTCAGCATAAACAATATTGATATTAAAGAAACTACTCCAAGAACGGTGGTAAATATTGGTAAATCAAATTCTCTTCTCATTATTCTAATCGTATAGAAATTTTTATGTTACCACAATTGAAAAATCAATCATTCCTCCATTCGCGGAATCTCATCGATAAAAGCAAACGTTTTTTGTTTGTAATCCATCTTGCAACAGTAGGTTGTTATACCATTTGTCACCATTAAATAGCTGACCTGAAAAGACAAATTATACATGGCAATCTGTTCGAACACCCTGTCATCCAACCTAACGGAAGGCGCTTTACATTCTACCAATAAAAATGGTTTTTGCTCCTTGTCGTAAACCAATAAATCGAGTCGTTTTTGCCGTTCATTGATAACAAAACCGCGTTCGATTGCCATCCGCCCGTAGGGATACTTTTTAGCACTCGCAAGATACTGAACAACTAATTGACGAACAAGTTCTTCCGGCTGTAAAACAAGCCACTTTTTTCGTACCGGGTCAAAAATAAAACGCTTTCCCGAGTCGTTTTTAATTTTTAGCTGTTGCTGATATGTTATATAATCGACTTCAATCATTGCTTTGAAACAGCGCAATATTAGAACAAAAAAACGATTATAAGGAAAAAACGGGAGAATAAATTATAGATTTGGAACAAATACCCTCCTAAAATCGTTTGAGTAAAAAACAATCTTGGAGCAATCGCGCAAACAAATTATTCATGCAGAAAGAAATTACAAATGAACCTCGCATAAATTATAAATTCAAGGACCTTCGAGTTTATACCTCCACAGAATGGCTTGCTGATAATAAAAAACGTTACCGTCAGGTCTTCGATCGCTATGAGACAGGCTATATCTACGCAGAGCTATCTTTTCATAATAAAATGTTTGATGAGGCGGATTGGGATGTCAATATTGAATTGCGGTGTTATCGCTTAGAGGAGAAGCCGAAGCGGATATGCGATTTGGCATTCACCCGCAAGGTGACCAAGTACGATGCCGTTGTATATATCCGCGAAGGTTGGGGTAGTAAGTCAGAAGGAAGTTTTTGGAAAGAAGGCACTTACTTTTGGGAGGCGTTAATTGACGGTGAAAAGGTTGGCACTAAATACTTTTATATTGAGGATACCGGCGAAGAGCCACTCTTGGGCGAGAACCTTTACGTTTCGCTCTCCAATGCTCGGTTGTATGAAGGTCCGCATGATGATGTTAATCCCGATGACCGTATCTATCTCAAGGCTTTTAGTAGCGAAGAGACGCGCTATGTTTACATGGATGTTGTGCTGCGGAACCTTCACTTACACAAACCTTGGCACTGCGAGGTGGCACTAAAATTTTTCAATGGTGCTCGGGAGTTAAAAGGGCATATCGTCCGGCTACAAAAAGTAGAGCAAGGAGAAAAAGAAATACGACTGACGCTCGGTTGGGGATCTAATGTTAAAGGTTCCTGGAAGATGGATAATTATACGGGGGAGTTGATATTCATGAACAAGTTGTTGGCAACTATTCCCTTTGAGGTTGGTGAAGTATTTGAAGAAGGGACAACCGGTGTCATCCTTCCCGGAAATGTCACCACTACCCTACTTGACCCTGTTGCCGTTGAAGATGATTCTACCTTTGAGGATGTCATGAAAAAGCTGGACGGGCTTATTGGTCTTTCGGAAATAAAGAAAAAGGTACGAGACCATGCTCAGTATATCAAATTTTTGCAATTGCGAAAGGAGAAGGGGTTTGAAGAAAAAGACCAAATCAACGTCCACTCTGTTTTTAGCGGCAACCCGGGTACGGGAAAAACGACCGTCGCTACCATGATGGGTAAATTGTACAAAAAAATGGGGCTGCTGTCCAAAGGACACGTACATACTGTTGATCGGGTTGACCTGGTTGGTGAATACATTGGACAAACAGCGCCAAAGGTCAAGGAAGCCATCGAGAAAGCCCGTGGTGGTGTATTGTTTATTGATGAAGCATACGCTTTAGCTCGCGCCAAGGATGACAATAAGGATTTCGGACGGGAAGTCATCGAAATACTCGTCAAGGAAATGTCCGATGGCAAGAATGACTTGGCGGTAATTGTAGCTGGTTATCCCAAAGAGATGAAGCTATTTTTGGACTCCAATCCCGGTTTGAAATCCCGTTTTAAAATTTTCTTCGACTTTCGGGACTATCTACCACAGGAACTCTCCAAAATTGCTGAGTTTGCCTGTGAGGAAAAAGGAGTTGTACTGACACTTGCCGCCAAAGCTAAAATTGATGACATGATAGTCAAGGCTTATCGGTCTCGTGGGCGTTCTTTTGGCAATGCCCGGTTTGTATTCGACTTAATCGAAAAAGCAAAGATTGAATTGGGATTGCGCATTATGGCAATGGAGAATCACGACGAACTAGATGCTGATTACCTCTCCACTATTCAGGTGGTAGATGTGGAGCGAATTCCGCTTGACACTCCTTATGAACTTCCTAATATTCCTATTGATGAGAAATTATTGGATGAGGCAATGGGAGAGCTAAATGATTTAATTGGAATGAAGGGAATCAAGGCTCAAATTGAGGAAATGGTAAAACTTGTGCGGTATTACCGGCAAACGGGTAAGGATGTCCTAAACCGCTTCTTTTTGCATACTGTCTTCATAGGGAACCCCGGGACGGGGAAAACGACTGTCGCACGCATTCTGACAAAAATATACAAGGCATTAGGTATACTCGAACGAGGTCACATGGTCGAAACTGACCGACAGGGGCTCGTCGCCGGCTACGTCGGGCAGACCGCTACCAAAACTGCCGAAAAGATAGAAGAGGCGATGGGTGGCGTGCTTTTCATTGATGAGGCTTATGCTTTATCTGAAAGTTCAACCGGAAAAGGTGGTTTTGGAGACGAGGCTATCCAAACCCTACTAAAGCGCATGGAAGACCAAAGAGGCAGATTCTTTGTATTCGTTGCCGGTTATCCTAAAAATATGGAATCTTTTCTAAAAGCCAACCCGGGTTTGAGTTCGCGCTTCGACAAAATATTAAAATTCGAGGACTACAACACAGAGGACTTGTACGAAATATTTCTTCAAATGCTCTCCAAGGAACAGTTATATCCTTCTGATGATGCAAAAAACTACCTACGAGATTATTTGGATTACGTTTATAAATTCCGCGATCAGAATTTTGGCAATGCGCGCATGGTTAGGAGCGCTGTACGGGAAGTCGTTAAAAGCCACAACCTGCGGCTAGCAGCACTATTGGATGAAGAACATGACTCCGTGGATCAAAATGTCATATCAATAGATGACATCAGCGTATTAAAAACAGATAATAGTGACTTTGCATTTAACCGAAAATCCATTGGGTTTAAGTAAATTAGCCGTACTGCTCTGCGTAATATGCCCTATAATCTCCTGAAGTGATTCGCTCCATCCAGTCGGCGTTATCGAGGTACCATTGAGCGGTTTGGCGCAGTCCTTCTTCTATTTGAACTGTTGGTTCCCAACCGAGTTCTCGCTTGATTTTGCTCGCATCTATCGCATAGCGTTTATCGTGGCCCGGGCGGTCTTTGATGAAAGTAATCAAGCGAGCTGCGCTTCCTTCGGGACGATTCAGCAACTCGTCCATTACCTTACACAATTGATGTACGAGGTCGATATTTGTCCATTCGTTATTGCCTCCGATATTGTAAGTTTCGCCGATGTTTCCCTTGTGATAAACACTATCGATGGCACTAGCGTGGTCTTCGACCCAAAGCCAATCCCGAGTGTATAGTCCATCTCCGTAAATTGGTAAAGGTCTCTTGTGCTTGATATTGTTAATCATCAAGGGGATGAGCTTCTCAGGAAACTGATAAGGACCGTAATTATTGGAGCAATTGGAAATGACAATTGGCAGCCCGTAAGTATGATAATAAGCCCGGACAAGGTGGTCAGCACTTGCTTTAGAAGCAGAATAGGGCGAACGCGGGTCATAAGGAGTCTCCTCGGTAAACAAACCGGTAGCACCAAGGCTTCCGTAAACCTCATCTGTAGATACCTGGTAAAAAAGCTTGTCGGAATAATCATCCCCCCAACTTTTCTTTGCAGCATTTAACAGGTTGACGGTACCAACGATATTGGTGAAGATGAATTCCATAGGGGAATTGATGGAACGATCAACGTGCGACTCGGCAGCGAGGTGAATAACACCATCGAACTGATATTGCTCAAACAAAGCAACAATAAATTTTTCATCGGTAACATCACCTTTTACGAAGTGGTAATTTTCATATCCTTCAACATCTTTTAAATTTTCCAAATTACCTGCATAGGTTAGTTTATCGAGGTTGACTATTTGATAATTAGGGTAGTTTTTCACCATTCTTCTGACAAGGTGATTACCGATGAAGCCCGCTCCTCCGGTTATTAATATAGTCTTTTTATTAATCATTTTTATTAGTTTTTCACTTTCGCAAGAAAGTAATCCAATGTCTTTTTTAATCCGACTGCTCGTGTTATTTTTGGCTCCCAACCTAATACCGCTTTGGCGCGGCTGATATCAGGCTGGCGCACCTTTGGGTCGTCAACCGGCAAATCATGATAAGTTAGTGTCGCTTTGGGATTGCCTACCAATGCCATAATTTCTTCTGCCAACTGCTTAATCGTAATCTCTACCGGATTGCCGATGTTTACCGGATCGGTATAATCGCTCATCAAGAGCCGAAAAATTCCTTCCACCTCATCATCCACATAACAAAAGGAACGCGTCTGTGATCCATCGCCAAAAATGGTTAGCCCCTCCCCTCTTATCGCCTGTGAAAAGAACGCCGGCAATGCCCGACCGTCTTCTACCCGCATCCGTGGACCGTAGGTATTAAAAATCCGCACAATGCGCGTATCCACACCGTGATAGCGATGATAACCCATTGTAATAGCCTCCATAAAGCGCTTCGCTTCATCGTAAACGCCTCTTGGTCCAATGGGATTAACGTTACCCCAATAATCTTCCTTCTGTGGGTGCACGAGTGGGTCACCGTAGACTTCCGACGTAGAAGCGACCAGTATCCGGGATTTCTTCGCCAAGGCCAATCCCAATAGATTGTGTGTGCCCAATGCCCCTACTTTTAGGGTCTGAATCGGCATTTTCAAATAATCGATCGGACTGGCGGGTGAAGCAAAATGCAGGATATATTCCAACTTCCCCGGTACGTGAACGAATTTCGATACATCGTGGTGGTAAAATTCAAAATTGGGCAGAGCAAACAAATGTTCTATATTTTGCAAATCACCGGTAATGAGGTTGTCCATGCCAATCACGTGGAAGCCCTCGCCTACAAACCGGTCGCAAAGATGAGAACCCAAAAAACCGGCGGCACCGGTCACTAATACCCTTTGCATATTTTTATATATTTATCGTGCAAAGTTAAGAAGTTGTTTGAAAACACTATTACCTTTGCACGAAAATAACCGAATATGTTTAGACATTTTTTTGCGCTTGCTCTCATCTCTGTTCTATTTGCTCCTTCAGCAGTTGCACAAGGAGAAAACCGTCACGCCAATTATGGGGGCGTTCTAGCTTTCCAGTTATCTTATGCCTACGAAATTCCCGGTGCCGATTTGAAGGTCAGGTTTGGAAACAACAATAGCGTGGGATTGGCGACTGAGTGGATGACGGATAAAAGCAATTGGATTTTCGGGGCTAAAATCAACTATT
Organism: Saprospiraceae bacterium; assembly: GCA_027008975.1. Lineage (GTDB taxonomy): Bacteria > Bacteroidota > Bacteroidia > Chitinophagales > Saprospiraceae > JALVDO01. The sequence goes on from JALVDO010000850.1 coordinate 6,209, forward strand.
TCTTTGGTCAAAAAGTCAAACAGGATGTTATCGCGACTCTTCGGACTCCGGAGGGGTATATTATTGGCAACGACCGTTCTTACGCCGACATTCAGTTGCGAGAACGTGGTTTTTATACAGGATTAGTCCTTGGAAAGTTATTTTTACTCCCCGGAGAAGAGACCCGCCGCGGCATCCGTTTTGCGCTAAGCGCCGGATTATTACAGCACAAAGTAAGAATTCAGGACGATCCCGTTAAAAAGGTTGCACAGCTGAATGACGATCTAAAAAAAGGCTATGACCTACTGTCGAATGGGCTGGCTTTTAACGAATTTATTGGCTATCAAATATTGAGTAATTCCGGGCGAATGAACTTCTTTGTCGGGTTGGAATTCACACAGGGATTTACGCAAAACCGGCGTTCTTTTAATTACATTCCGCAGGAGAAAGAAACTATTAAAAGAATCGATATTCAATCGGGTATTCGCGTCGGATGGATTTTGCCATTATATATCGGCCGGGAAGCTGAGGAGATATTTTATTGATTAAACTAGACGTGTCGAAAATCATTTATAGGATTGGGATATTTTTTTATAGTGCTTCCATTTGGGTGGCAAGCCTTTTTAATACAAAGGCACAGCTATTTATTGAGGGACGTAAAAACCAATGGGAAGGGTTGTCTGCTTTTCGCAAAAAATGCCCAAACGATAAGGTGTTGTGGATGCATTGCGCCTCCCTTGGTGAATTTGAGCAGGGCCGGCCAATAATCGAAACCGTCAAAAAGCAACATCCCGACATAAAAGTGGCT
>JALVDO010000851.1 GCA_027008975.1 Saprospiraceae bacterium
TTTCAAATTGATGCGCCACCTCCATTGGTTGCAGATACGGCTTGGTTGGGGATGGAGTACTGTCGTTCTTTATTGGAGGATACGCTCGTTGCGGTGGTAAGTGGAGGACAGCCTCCGTATCAATACTTGTGGAGCAATGGCAATGAAACGCCTTTTTTGTTTGGAGTGCCGGAGGATAATTATTCTTATACAGTGACGGACAAAAACGGTTGCAAACAGGAAATTGCTCCGGTAAAGTTTGAAAAGGAGAGAGGTGTTATCCAGATTGATAAATTTTATTTAATCGATAGTTCCTGCTTCAACGAGGTAAATCTTTCCGCGGTTGTAGAGATTTCCAATGGTTCGGGTAATTACCTTTACCATTTCACACCGACAATTATTTTTCAGTCGGATCAAAGCCGCGTGGTTGTTGATGATTTATTACTGAATAGCAGCTATAGTGTTTCCGTGACGGATTTGTCTTCGGGCTGTCAGGCCAAGTCCGAAATTATTCCTTACGAATTGCCTGCCCCTGTTCAGGTTCAGTTGGATTCTATTAGAAGTGTAGATTGTATTGGAGGAATGAACGGCGCTGTTTTTGTGAGTGTAGCGGGAGGAGTGCCGGGCTATTTTTATTTTTGGACAAATGAGGTGGGGGATACCATTAGTACTGAATCTGTATTACATGATCAGGGGATTGGAGTTTACAGCCTTGACGTAGTGGACACTCATGGATGCACAGCTAGTATTCAGGATATTTCACTGACGAATGGAAATTCATCCATAAAAATAGACACCGTATTCGTCACAGACGTGAAATGTCGAGGCGAAAGTACCGGCTCTATAGATATTTCGGTGTCGGGAGGACATGGTCCTTATCAGTTTTTGTGGGATTATTTGGGGGGAACGCCGGGCGAAGATTTGGTCAATGTTCCGGCAGGAGAGTATTCTGTTGAAATTTTGGATGCCAATGATTGCAGGAATGATTTTTCCGGCTTCGTTATCAATGAGCCCAACGATTCTCTGATTGCGGTGGGCATACCTGTACCGCCTTCTTGTTATGATGAGTCGGACGGGTTAATTTATGGAATCGTGACGGGAGGAGGAGCACCCTACCTTTACCAGTGGGGGTTGAATGGGGTAATAATACAAGGTGAGACCAACGATACCTTGGGGAATTTGTCTAGTGACGATTATGTGATGATTGTCAGTGATTCCTTTGGTTGTGTGCGGAATATTCCTGTATTTCTACCCGAGCCGGATTCCTTGGTGTTGCAGCTCAATTTTTCTCCTCCGGTATTGCCCGAAGAGAATGGAATTATCAGCGTTACCCCAATGGGAGGAACAGCACCTTACGAGTACCTCTGGAGCACGGGTGATACTACTTCTGTCATTAGTCAGTTGGGGGAGGGTGATTACGAAATAATCGTGACAGATAGCATGGGATGCCAAGCCATAGAACAAATTCAGCTAGTCCGAAGTGACGATGTTGCTTTGGGTGATAATATTGAGCAGTTTTTATATTATCCCAATCCTATCAAGAATGTTTTCTCTGTCGAATTAAGGTTATTTAATTCCGCTGATGTTTCTTTGGAGATATTTGATATCCTCGGTACAAAAAGGGCAGTAAAAAGTCAGGAAAAATTCAATGGAGGACGATTCACCTTTGATTTTGATGGTTTTTCTGCCGGAATCTACTTTTTAAGTGTAAAACTGGATAATGGTCGAGTTGGCGTTTTTAAGTTGGTGAAAATATAGTGCCGGAGAGGGGCGACAAGGTGATAATCTCCCTCCCTCCCTCGTTTCCTTCGGGAGGCAAGCTTTCAGTCGTGAGGCGGGCTTCTAAGTCGAAGCCTTCTGGAGAGGCTTTGGCGAGAAGGTGTCACCTTAGGCGCACCCAGATACCCTTAAAAATTATTCCCAGGGCATCCAATACCGCGACCTCTTCCACCGCCGGTAATGCCACTTCTGTCTCCTATTCTGAATGAAAGGGTGACATTGCCAATGTAATACCAGTCCATAAACTTTCCACCCCGGGTATAGGTTATATCCTGATCTCCCTTGAATTGGGGCCTGCTGAAGAATGCGGCGGTTTCTCCATTGCCATCTCTGACGTCAAAATAGGAAACGGGTTGAGTGCCGGAAACGTCATCGAGATAATCAGTAAATAGTTTTCTTGCTCCTAATTCAAAACCCAAAACGACATTTTTATTCAAATTCAACTTAAAACCACCACCAATGGGTATGGCAAATTGAGATAATTCATAAGGTGCAGCATACCCCGGAAGTCCCTGTCCTTCTGTTCCCAAGGGCTGGAGGTCGATCCAGTCGTTATTCAACTGCCCTTGCGGATTAAAACTATAATAGGCTCCGCCTGCAAAAAGATAGGGAATTAGCTGAACACCACCTTCTCTTCCTATTGAAAAAACATTCCATTCGACGAGTAGTGATGCTTCATTGACAATCGATCTGAAATTATAACCACGCTTTCGTCTTGCCGGATCACTGTTATTGGCGTCTTTGCCTTCAATATGTGCTTGCTCAAAAGCTAGGCGCAGCGATAATTTAGTGCTGGGGGAGTACCTCGCAAATACGCCATAAGCTGCATTTATATCATTGAAGTATAATCCAAATTCCTTAGGGGAGAGGTCTCCGCTGTAAAGGCTTAATCCTCCCATTAAACCCAATTCAATTTTTTGCGCTTGTATGGAAAACGCGGATATCAGAGCTAAAGAAAAAACTGTTAATTTAATTCGCATTTTGATTGTTTATGTATTTTTAATGATTGCTTATAGAAAAGGGTAGCCTTGTGTTCTCAACAAAAATTAAACTAGGTTGTTAGATGGATTTAGTAGAAGTATAGCGTGATGTACCTTATCAACTTACCAAGTAACGAAGTAAATTGCTATACTATTATATTCAGTTATAGAATTTATGAAAAACTGATGATAAAATAATTTCAGACAATGGCAAAAATGAAGTATAATCCTGATGAAAAGGACGGAAAGACAAAATTCAGCAAGGAGAGTCTTAAAAGGGCATTGAAGTTGTACAGCTTTATTCTGCCTTATAAATGGCAGTTTATTTTTGGGATGATTTTTCTTGCCTTGGGAAGTGTTTTATTCCTCGCAGTGATGAAGGTGCCTGGAGAAATTTTTAATATCATTGATGGGAAGTCTATATTTAACATTACCTTAGGGCAATTGTTTATCGGATTGTTTTTCTTGCTGTTGATGCAGGCAATTGTTGCTTTTTTGCGTGTGAAATTATTCGCTATCGTCAGCGAAAAAAGCATTGCTAACCTCAGAAAGGAGCTTTATGAAAAATTAATTACGCTTAAAATTCCATTCCTTGAGGAACGAAGGGTTGGGGAGTTGACCAGCCGGATTTCAAACGATGTGACACAGGTTCAGGGGGTAATGTCTCTCACTTTGGCAGAATTTGTTCGGCAAATTATCACGCTAATTGGTGGTGTTGCTATTATTGTTTTTACCATGCCGCGGCTTGCTTTGGTGATGTTGGCAACTTTCCCTTTTGTGGTGGTCTTGGCGATGTTTTTTGGTAAATTTATCCGAAAGCTCATGAAAGAACGACAGGATAAACTGGCAAACACCAATGTTATCGTCGAAGAGACCATGCAGAGTATTTACTCTGTCAAAGCTTATACCAATGAATGGTTTGAGGTGAAGCGGTACGCTAAGGAGTTGCGGGATTCCGTGCAGTTGGCTTTGCGTGCTGCAACTTTTAGAGGCTTATTTGCGGGATTTATTATCCTAATTATGTTTGGAGCTTTGTTCTTTATCATGTGGCGTGCAGCACTTATGGTTCAGAGTGGTGACTTACCTAAGGGAGGATTGGTTGATTTTGTCGTTTATACAGGTATTATAGGGGCATCAATTGCGAGTCTGGGGAGTTTTTATACCCAATTGGTCGCTGCTATTGGTGCGGCTGAACGCATATTGGATATCATGGAAGAACCGGGCGAAATTGAGCTTGCCGAGGAGATAAAACCCCTTAAAAAGGAAGAGCGTTTCAGAGGCACTGTTGCTTTGGAAAATGTTTGGTTTTCTTATCCATCTCGACCGGATATTGATGTGCTAAAGGGGGTGAATATGAGTATAAAAGCCGGACAAAAAGTGGCATTGGTCGGTGCAAGTGGTGCCGGAAAATCTACTATTATTCAATTGCTATTACAATATTACCACCCTGTCGATGGCAAAATACTGGTCGATAATCAGGATATTTTGTCTTATGATTTAATCAAATACCGCCAAAATATCGCCATCGTTCCACAAGATGTTGTCCTATTTGGAGGGACAATTCGAGAAAATATAGCATACGGGAAGCCCGATGCCGATGAGGATGAAATCCGGCTGGCGGCGAAAAAGGCCTTTGCGTTGGAGTTTATTGAGGAATTTCCGGATGGCTTTGATACCATCGTTGGTGATAGAGGTATCAAATTATCAGGCGGGCAGCGACAGCGAATTGCTATTGCACGTGCTATTCTCAATGATCCGGCTATTTTACTATTAGACGAGGCTACTTCCGCCCTTGATGCAGAATCTGAGAAAATTGTACAGATGGCTCTCGAAAGTCTGATGGAAAACCGGACTTCCATTATTGTCGCACATCGTCTTTCAACCATCAAAAATGCCGATTGTATCTATGTCTTAGAAGAGGGCGAAGTCAAGGAGCAGGGCACACATACTGAATTGGCAAATATTGAGGGCGGGGTTTATAATGCGTTGGTTAAATTACAATTTGAGTTGCATTGATGGGCGAGACGTTACCTTACATCATAACCCTCTATCAAAATATCGTCGATTAAAATCGGCTTGCTACCTTCCGCATTCCAGAAAGTGACTTCAAAACGATTAAAATCCTCACTGGGGCAGGAGATGTCCATGTAGATACTTCGGGTTTTACCGCTATCCAATAATCGATAGATGCGAATGGCGCGTTCCTTGACGATTTGGTCATCTTTTTTGAAGCGTGCAATCATTTGGGTCATTTTCCATACATCCCATTCCTTGAATTGGCAGCGGAAAGTGGCGGTGGTGCGCACCCATTTACTCGCTCCCTTTTGGTAGGGAAATCCGAACGCAGGACTGTATTGCCGTTCTTTGTTCAGACACAACGAGTGCTGCCCGGATATGGGTGGAAGTCCACAGTCAAGAGTGTCTTTTTCGTCTTCAAAGTCGATTTTGAGCAAAGGTTTTACTGCCATGCGTTCTCCGGTAAATTCCTCATCGGTATCCATCAGTTTACAGGCATCTTCGGGGACGTGCCAGCGTCCGAATATCTTCCAAAAATAGGCTTTAGTCATTTGGTCGGTAAAGAAAATGCCCCCAAGATGTGATTGGTGGGTCATCCAGATATTGTAGTAGGTGAAAAAAAGCAGTAGCAACCCTACCGTAATTTTAAAGGATTTCCCCTTTCGGAGAATATACTGAAAAAATGCTGTCAGCGGAAAGGCTAAAATAGCGTAAGATTGCACCATGGAGCGTTGCCCGAGACTGCCGCCATACCACCAAATGTCCCAAGAAAAAGCGATGTACGTAAAGAGCCCGAAAAAGACAATTGTAGCAAGGAAAAAGGAGCGTTTCTCTCGCCATAAGACCCAAAATCCCAATAGTGCAAAGGTCATCGCCGGAGTGTATTTTAGCCAGCCGGATTTATAACTGAACAAGCCAGGCCGAATGTGTGGATGCAACCAACTGAAGCCCTGGTCTTCGTAGCTATAGACCAGCCAGCTTCCCGTCACATATTTCCAGTAAAATAATTGAACGCTACCGATTAGTCCTCCGATAATCAGGGCGGCAAGGTATTTTTTCCAATGCCTTTTAACAAAGTGGATGCGCTTTTTGATTCCTGCCGGCAGCGGGAAGTCCACCGCCCAAAGTAGCGGGATGAGTAGTCCGATAATCTCGGTCGGTCGCGTTAGTGCCGCCAGCCCAACCAAGGCGCCAATGCCAACAGCCCGCGGTGTTGTCGGTCTTTCATAAAAGCGTATGCTGCTCCAAATCAACAGGGCATAAATGGTAAAAAGCCAGTTGTGAGTCATTGCTCCGTCGATAGCGCTGTAATTGAGATAATTGGTCGCGAAGACGAGTACCAATAGTGTCAATGCCACATTTTTGTCTGTAAAATATTGTAAGAGCACACGCCGAAGAAAAAAAAGTCCTATTATTGCCACTAGCCAACTCCCAATGGAAATGGCCAATTGATATGGACGCGAAAAGCCATCTGCCGGATATTTATCCGAGTTGAGGGCATATAGATGCGCTACTCCGAAGAAGGGTGAATACTGCAAAGCAAGCCCTGCTGAATATTTCATTACTCTATTTCCGGAGGCGTGAACAAAGGATTGGGAAAAGGAAGCAGAGGGGTGATATTTTTTAATAATTTCATTGCCAAATCGCTGTTGTTTGAGGTCTTTGTAGATGAAGATTGAGGGCAAATACCAATAGTAGCCGCTCACGTCCCAGGTAATAGTCGCCTCGTACTTTTTTTGCCATTTGGGATAATAAACGTTCCCGACAAGGAGAATGAAAATCCAAGAGATAATCATTGCCGTTAAGGAATATTTATTACTAAGGTTTCGCATTGTTTGATTTTTTGCAAACTGACGATGTATTTAATTTACGTATTCACTTACTCGTTCATCTTTTCCCGCGAAGTTCGCTAAGTTTTCGCCAAGGAGCGCTAAGGACTCACATAACTCACTTCTTTAACAGCCTTGATGATTTTTTCGGCATTAGGCAGATATTCCTCCACAAAGGGCGCTGCGTAGGGGAGAGAAGTGTCTGCCGAATTGACCCGCGTAATCGGCGCATCGAGATAATCAAAGGCGTATTTTTGCATTTCGTAGGCGACCTCTGCGGAGACTCCTGCGAAGGGCCACGACTCGTCGATAACGACCATGCGGTTAGTCTTTTTTAGGGATGTTACCAATGTCTCATGATCCAATGGGCGAATTGTTCGCAAATCAATAACTTCGGCCGAG
>JALVDO010000852.1 GCA_027008975.1 Saprospiraceae bacterium
TGATCGAACGGTTCATCCGTACCCTGAAGGAAGAATGTGTATGGCATTATCACTTTGAATCAATCAGCCATGCACGGGAAGTGATTGGGCGTTGGATACGCCACTACAATACCGAGCGCCCACACCAAGCACTCGGTTATCAGGTGCCTGCGCAAATAGCTGCGTAGGTTGTGCAAAAACCAGGGGGTCATTACAGTTGATCGATACCTTTGTGGAAGCTGAGCAGCTAAAGCAAAAAGCAAACGCCAACTGATAACGAGAGAGAAGACGATGGAACAGATTGCTAATTTACATATTGAGAGACTGCCAGAAGGCGTCTATCTCGCCACCTGTGAGGATATTCCCGGCCTGATCGCTCAGGGTCGCACCATTACAGAAACGGTAGAGATTGCCCGTGATGTCGCCAAAAAGTTGCTGGAGGCGCAGGCTGAACGGCATCAGCAGGCCAAGCTGGTATCGGTGCAGGATTCGTTTGATTACCCGCTGATTCTGGGTACCTGATGGGCAGGCTGGCCGGGTTCAAATACCGGCAGATCATCAAGAAGCTGAAAAAGCTGGGCTTTGAGTTTGACCGGCAAGCTGCCGGGTCTCATGAAATCTGGTTTAATCCAACAACCGACAAATACACGACAATTCCCAATCATCCCGGGGATATGCCGGAAGGCACATTGAAAGCCATTCCCAGGCAGGCGGATGTTACGACTGAGCAGTTTTTGAATGCTTAATCGCAAAATCAAGCTTTTTTCGTTCGACAGCACTTAAACATTTGAGAATGCGGGAATATAAATCTGCGGCCATGGAATAGTCTTTACGATGAAACGCTTCATTTGCTTGAGAACGAAGCTGTTCTGCAAGAACCTCCAAAGCATAATCTTCTGACCATTGCTGTCGTTGTTGTTCAAGTGCTGCGATAAATTCTGGGTCACCTTTCAGTGCAGCACCACCAAAACGCTTCATTAGCATGCTTAATGTTTCGAGAGCTGTGGCAACTCCTTCCGCTGTAGTAGCCATCGCATAGCGAAAGTTTTTAGCTATATCCGGGGCATTGAGACGAATAATTTCTGAAATTGAATATCGGTTCCCAGAAATAGTGATCCCTGCACCAATTTCATATGACTGGCGACCGTGGTAGACATCAACTTCTATATCACCCTTCTTGTAACGAACAAGAGTAGGTAAAGATTCCACTTTAGAAAAGCCAAGCTGTTCAAGAAAAACAAACAACTCCTTAACTTTCTCGCTAAAGTTAAAACCGGCACGATCTATGGCTTCCATACAATCCACCAGCACCATCAATTTGGCGGATTCCAATAGTTGGTCTTTGAGTCAAAAGTCCAACCACGATCCCTTAATAGATTACGCTCAGCATTTAAGAACTGACCGCTAGTATCACCGGGAGAAGCATCGCGAATTGGCTTCCCTCTGGCCATTTCCTGACGAAGCACACCAGAATTTTGTTTCCAATTGGCTTTAGGGCTTCCACGATCCGGTAAGCGATTAAGTAATGACTGCTCGCCTTTTCTCAAATTTTGGAGATCCTTAACCCGGCCAATTACCGTGGTTCCCCTCTTTGTAGCGTCCTTAAATAATCTCTTTAACCCCCGTTTCAGCGCTCCCTTCAAAGGGCTGGCAATATCAGTACCTGTATCTATAGCGGCTCCTACACCGTATATCAGGGTACCACCCACCTCCAGGCTACGTCTAAAAGGCTCACTTTGCTCCATTGCCTGATCAATGGTGGTATTTCGACGAAATACAGCCAAAAACAGCGGTTCTTCACCATCCGGATCAATATACGCATATGGATTATTATTCGCGTACGCATAGCGGTTGAAGCTGTGGATATTGCTTTCATCAAACCGGACCGGATCCGCAGAATAGAATCGGCCGATCTCAGGGTTGTACCAGCGCCTGCCGAAGTACACCAAACCGATGTCTTCTTCATATTTGCCGGTATACCATAGCCGGTCGGAATGCGCTTCCTCCAGCAACCGTTTTCCATAAGGCTGATAACTTTCCCTCCAGACAATATTACCGTCCTCATCAGACGCCGCAATCGGTGAACCCAACACATCCGTATGGATATAGGTAACGCGCTCATAGGCATTTACCGAAGCAAATCCCCCGGCAAACAGTAACCCTGCAAGTACCAGGAACAACTTTTTCATCCATTGCATACTTTTCATGTTTATCAACCCACTGAAAAACCATATTATTCAAAACCATCCTTGAATATCAAGGATGGATCGTCCATGAATATCAAGAGCCCCCCTTCCTGATAAGCACTACAGGCAAAGTCATTACAAGCTCTGACACGATAGTAGTAACTCCCTAATTCCAACAAGGTAATATACTTCATCAAGGCTGTTCCCCTATACACCCGATGCGCATCAGTGAATGTTGCGTCGTGCGCCTGCTCCACTTCATAGTGGGTCACAATTCCTGATGGTGCCTCCCAGTTGACCTTGAAATAACCTGTTGTGGTGACACCCGGATAACTGATTGACGTAGGCGTTCCGGGTGGAATTCTGACTTTTATTTTTGCAGTTCTTTTTCTATAGTTGCTGCATGCATAGTCATTGCAGGCTCTTACCCGGTAATAGTAATCACCACTCACCTGTGAATTCACAGCATAATCAAGCGACAATCCGGAATATATCTGATGGGCATCACTGAATGTAGAATGCGTCGCCTCTTCCAATTCATAGTGTGTAACCGTACCAGCGCTATCCGACCACTCCACACTGTAGCCACCCGTTGTGCTGGAGGCCGGATAGGTAATGGCTGAGGGAACTGAAGGTGTATGCCTTACCAGGACATGATTGTCCGCCGTCGTGTATTCGCTACATATGTCCAGACTGTTACACCCCCGAACCCGGTAATAGTATGCGCCATCGTCACGACTGGTAATATCTACATTGCGACCAATGCCTCTATAAACTAGGATTGATGACCGGAAGTCAGAGGATGATGACTCATACAACTCAAAAAATTCAGGAGCATCATGCGTAACCGCACCCCATGATACGGAGTATTCGCCTATGGTACTTTGAGATGGTACTGTAAGCGTGCGCGGCTGCCCTGGCATATTATCTACTTGAGCCGCCAGTTTTCCGTCCAAATACACGTTTTCTGTAATCCACTTTCCTGAAGCGGAATATTCTCCAATGAGATTACCCGATTTAGCATACATAAAATAGGTCAATATACCCTCTTTTATTCGAGTAACACGATTGTGATTTCCATCATACTCATTAACAATATTATTGTCTGCAGAAACAAGATCCCCTGCATCATTATAATGATATGTATGAACCCCATCACTGACTATATTTCCATACGCATCATATGAAATCAACATATAGGGTGCATTATTTCTCTTAATGTTGATAAGATAATTATTTGTGCCGGAATATGTGTAGCTAAGCTTATCTCCACCCAATTGATAAGTTAATATATCTCCATCATTTGAGTAAGATATAACTCCACTCCCCCAGTTTCCACTTGAATTGGAGTTTATCAATCGATCTACGCCATCATACGTGTTATAAACAGACATTGATGGCGCCAGGTTATTGGTAATATCAATATTCCCCATACCATCGTAGGTATAGCTGTAGTCAATATTCCCCCCACCACCGCTACCATTCACCTTGATTCTGTCTATCCATCGGCGATCATTCAACAAAGTATCAAGATAACGGCCATTAGATAAACTCTGATGCCTTATTGGCCCGCTTGCCCAATGAGTCGCGCTGGACACATAAGGCCCCGCCTTGGTGGCTCGCCCCAAGTTATCTGGCGCATAAACTATTGTTCGACCACTGGAGGATGGATAGTAGATAGTATTGATGTAGCCAACATCCGAATACCCATAATTGATTGAAAAATTCTTTCCATCAATACTCAAACTCTCCGACTTTATATTGTTTCTCTTGTCATAGGTATAACTCCAACTGGACACCCCATTATTTAACAATATCATATTTCCATTTAAATCATGATCTATATCTATATCAGGAGTTCCAGAAGGATAATCAATGTAGGTTAACCTATCCATTCCATCATAGGTATAATTGGTAGTCGCGGAAGCACCAACTTTCCTGGAAGTCATATTACCATTACCATCTCTACCGAACAAAGTAGTTCCGGTCTCTGGATCAACTATCGATTTTAATGTGCGATTACCGTAGTAGTTATAAGTCCTGGTATTTCCATTTTGAGTAACCGATGTTATTTGCCCAATAGCATTCCTTCCGATACTGGTATCCATTCCTCCAGGAACATCTATATATGTCAGGTAACGCTCACCGACCGGATTTCCATAGGAACGGTAAGAATAAGTCGTTACATAGCCCCTTTCATTCGTAACCTTGACCCGATTTCCAGACAGGTATTCATAGGTCCTGGCAGTGCCATCTGCATGAGCAATCCGACTAACACGTCCTATTTGATCATGGAGGTAGCTATCTCCACTACTTGCCCCTGGATAAGAACGAAAACGCACCTCCCCTACAGCATCATACTCCGTCTCAATTGATACGCTTGGGTTACTGCCAGCTTCCACTACACTAACTTCCTTTCCAAATCCGTCGAAATACGTTGTTTTACTATAACCCCCAACCCTTTCGGTTTTTTTTCTAATCTCCCATGATAATGTGCGATTTCTATACTGTGGGTAAACAATGCCAGTCAATCTTCCGAGCAGGTCGTAAGAGTAGGAAGTGGTATTTCCCTCTCCATCCGTTCTTGAAGCAATATCCCCATAATAGTTGACTGTACTATTGAGAACTGCGCCATCAGGTTGCTGTATGCGTCCCGGTATGCCACGATAGTAGTTACCATAAGTAGTCCGCTTGTTTCTCGGATTTGTAAGCGTTTTCAAATCGCCACCACTATAATATGTATAATTTGTTGTCAATCCATATTCTGAAACCGAAGACAGGTTACCGTTACTATTATACGTTCTGTCAATCGTCCCAATTCCAGATACTGTTTCATCTGAAATTTGATTAATAATCCATTTAGAGGTGTTTATATAATATGTTAACGTAGTTATCCTGGAGGCTGTACCCGTCTCAGTAATTCTTCTTGGATTTCCATAGCTGTCGTAATTACTATAGTCAGTGGTATAGCCAGAACCATCCAACGTAATAACTTTCTTCTCCAATATGGGGGCGTAGGCTTTTGTATCCTGCTTGTCCGGCCTCTGAGGCCTGCCATTGGGAAAATTAGATATAAGCTGCGCATTCCATGTGTACTGCTCAGCATAAGACCCAATTTGCTTACGGCGCAGCCTGCCTATGCGCCAAATACATCCTGCGGTCGCGACACTGGCTCCATAATAATAGTAATACTCCATACCCTTCGGCGTAGATATAGTTGTCTTATCATAGTCAGTCGAACTGCAAGACGGCGTTGAATATGCATCTCCCGCTGGATCATAGTTATAATACCAGTTACTAATATTTCCTTTCAGGTCATTCGTCTTTCTGCTACTAACAACAGTAGTATTTAATGAAAAACCAGGATCAAATTGCTGCCACCCGTAGGTATATTCTATGGTGCCTCCATATGGAGTTGTAATCTTCATCAGCGAAAAATTACCCTTGGCCTGTACATTTGCAGAATCAATATAGGAGAAATACCAATGGTTTCCTGTAGGAGGGGCAATCTCCCTCAGATAGTAGTTGCCTAGCGAGTTTGAAAATTCACCGTATATAAAACGCCATGTCCTGTTGGATGCAGAAATACTTGACAAACGAAGAATTCCACCGTTCGTACCAAGATAGGCAAAATTCACCTCTCTGAAATCCGAACTCCGTATCTTGGTTATACGAAACTGGCGGTCGGATCCTGTGTACTGTATTGTTAATTCATTGTTATTTCTATCCTTAATAGAAGTCGTATACCAACTGTGGACACCCTCAATAGAGTCAGTATTCTTCATGTCCATGGTATATCTGATACCATCTGGAGAATAAACCAAAAAGCCACCAGAACTTGAGATACACTCTACACGCCATCTATCTGTGGTAATAAACTCAAAAGAGTTGTTAGTAGCTGGATACAATATTTGCCGCTTGCCGTCAGAAGTTTCTATAACAGGGTACTTTGAGGGGGTGGTGGGTATGGATATACACATATCCTCCCTTTTACTCAACACACGGCCAAAATGGATATTCCAGCCAACCCCTCCAACACTCATCTTAGGCTGCTCACCATTCCCATTTTGATGATTAGTGTAGAAATGCCTGAGTACAATATCAAGCCCTCCCGAGCCTGGTATTCGAATGCTCTGGAACTCAACGAACAGATTTCCTGTAAAAGGATCGACGTGTTCGGTTAGTCTGCTTCCTTTTTCATCAAAGGATGACAATGACCGATCGGTATAGAAATCCGGGATGACTTCTGACGAAACAGCGAAAGATGAACCGACCAGAAAATACGCGACGATTAGCGTGCTTACAATATTTTGAAATATCCGCATCCGAACATCCTTGAATAGTACGGTTTTAGTAGTGGTTTATTCTATGCTCGCCATCTTTCCGGAAAACATGATACGGGTCACATTTTTCTACCTAGTAAACCAAAGAGATCCTGGCTCCGTAAAAGAGCCATATTGCTCATTGTCAGAATGACCGACATCAATACTGCCCTCCCTGATCGTGCAAAGTCATTGAAGCCATATGCGCATCATAGCCGCTGCAGGTTGGCATAAGCCACCACCAGCCACTTGCTGCCCACCGCCTCGAAATTCACCTGCACCCGGGCGCTGCTGCCCTGGCCTTCGGCATTGAGCACCACGCCTTCACCAAACTTGGCATGGCTCACCCGCTGGCCCAAGGCAAAGCCGGTGCTCTCCATGGCATCGTTCAGGGAACCGCCCCGGGCGTTGTAAGGCCGGGCGATGGTCGGCCGGGCGCGCACCTCTTCCGTCACATCCGAGGGAATCTCCCGCAGGAAACGTGACGGCAGAG
>JALVDO010000853.1 GCA_027008975.1 Saprospiraceae bacterium
GACAAAAAATTGCCGACACCTGGCCGGAGTCCATCGACGACGCCGTCGCGCGCAAAGAATGGAATTGGAAGCCCGGGATTTCCTTCGAAGCAATGGTGAAAAGTATGATTTCCCATTTGCAGTAATTAGTACTGGTGGTTTTATAACCACCGAATATAAAACCAATACCTATGTTTAAGAATATAAAACCAGCTATTTCCTCCGAGCTTTCTGAGATAAAAGAAGCCGGATTGTACAAAGAAGAAAGAATCATTGTCACACCGCAGGCAGCGGAAATAAAGACAGACAAGGGCATGGAAGTGCTTAATTTCTGCGCGAATAATTACCTGGGGCTTTCCTCGGATTCACGCGTTATCGAGACAGCCAAGGAAGCCATTGATACGCACGGTTTCGGGATGTCCTCCGTCCGTTTCATTTGTGGTACGCAGGACATTCACAAGGAACTGGAGCAAAAAATCGCAGCTTTCCTCGGCATGGAAGATGCCATTTTATACGCTGCTGCCTTTGATGCCAATGGTGGGCTTTTTGAACCCTTGCTAACGGCAGAAGACGCTATTATTTCCGATGCCCTCAACCATGCTTCCATTATTGACGGTATTCGTTTGTGCAAGGCAAAACGCTTTCGTTATGCCACTAACGACATGGCTGACCTAGAAGCAAAACTCAAAGAAGCGCAGGGTAGTAGGAGGATTATGATTGCAACGGACGGCGTATTCTCTATGGATGGCACCATTGCTCAATTAGATAAAATCTGTGACCTAGCCGACCGGTATGGAGCGATGGTTATGGTGGATGAATGCCACGCCACTGGATTCATGGGTGAAACGGGAAGAGGTGCCATTGAGTACCGCAATGTCATCGGACGTGTTGATATTGTCACCGGCACCTTTGGGAAAGCGCTAGGTGGGGCTTCCGGTGGATTCACAGCAGCGAGAAAGGAAATTGTCGATATTTTGCGACAGCGTTCCCGCCCTTATTTGTTCTCCAATACGCTAGCTCCCGCAATCGTTGGGGCATCTATCAAAGTATTAGATATTTTAAGTGCAAGTACTGCCCTGAGAGATAAGTTAGCGGAGAATACCCGCTTTTTCCGGGAGCAGATGACCGCTGCCGGTTTTGATATTATCCCCGGTGAGCATCCCATTGTCCCGGTGATGCTGTACGATGCAAAACTAGCACAAATCTTTGCCAATAAACTGCTTGTCGAGGGTATTTATGTCATAGGTTTCTTCTACCCGGTTGTACCGAAAGGGCAGGCTCGCATAAGGGTGCAATTGTCTGCAGCACACGAGCGGGAACATCTGGAGAAAGCCGTGGTAGCATTTACTAAGATTGGGAAGGAATTGGGGGTTATTCAGTGAGAGTTGATTGGGGATAGAGAGGAAATTCATACTCTTTGCTCTTCTATAAATACAGTGCAACGATGACTAGAAAAAAAATAAAATTAGCCATTATTTTTGGTGGCAAATCGGCAGAACATTCTATTTCGCTCCGTTCGGCTAAGAATGTTATTTTATCCGTGAATAGAGAACGATACGACTTATCTTTTATCGGCATTGAGCCAAATGGTGACTGGTGGCTACTCGACAAGGATTCCATTATGAGCGAAATCGATGAAAAGAACGAGTTGACCATTGATGAACATTCCAAACAACCGTTGACTATCTCTCTGAACGGGACCAAGGGCTTTTATTTGCCGGAAGAAAAGGCTACTTATCCCATCGACGTTGCCTTTCCTGTACTGCACGGACCCTTTGGAGAGGATGGAACGGTGCAAGGACTTTTGCAGATGATTGAGGTACCCTTTGTCGGTCCTTCTTTGCTCGGCTCTGCCGTTGGGATGGATAAGGACGTGATGAAGCGCCTTTTACGCGATGCCGGTTTGCCGATTGGTGACTACATTTGTCTCCATCAGGAAGAGCGACTCGATGTTAATGCGAAGGCTATTATCAAGGAGTTGGGGTTACCCTGTTTTGTGAAGCCCGCTAATTTGGGCTCCTCCGTCGGTATCAGCAAAGCTAGAAATGAGGATGAACTAATTAAAGCTATTGATGTCGCTTTTCAGTTTGACAGAAAAATTGTAATAGAAAAAAACATCAATGGGCGAGAAATAGAATGCGCACTACTCGGTAATTTCGATGCAAAGGCTTCTGTTCCGGGAGAAGTGATAGCCTATCACGATTTTTATTCTTTTGATTCTAAATATATCGACGATCAGGGCTCTACAACGCAGATTCCTGCTGATTTATCCCCCGAAAAGCAGCAGGAAATACGCGAAATAGCCGTCAAAACCTTCCGCACACTAGAATGCGAGGGGCTTAGCAGAGTCGATGTGTTTTTACAAGAAGATGGAGACATTTTCGTCAATGAGATTAACACTATTCCCGGATTCACCTCCATTAGCATGTATCCTATGCTTTGGAAGGCGACGGGCATTGATTACGAGAATCTAATCGATCGCCTGGTCACACTTGCTTTTGATCGTTTCGAACAACAGATGGCTTTGAGGGTTTCTATTTGAAACTTGCCACCTCATGACTTAAATCAAAAAATGAGAGATACCGAATAGATAAAACACAGAAAGAAGAATATCGAACACCGATTAACGATTAGCGATTTTAGAAGTAAAAGCAAACAAGTTTGATTTGGAAAACGAGCAATAAATCTAAAATCTGCAATCAGCTTGCCTGTAGCTATAGCTAATAGGGGTGTTCCTTGTTCGGCTTGCCCGCGCCGGTACGCGCCCGTATGGGTATGGGGTGTTCTTCACGTTCCTTGTTCTTAAATCAAAAAATGGAATTACTTTATGGGTGTCCATTATTTAACAAAAATGGTGTACTCGTGGATAGTTACAAATATTTAAATATGAACCACCTACAATACGAATCCAGTCCCTACCTGTTGCAGCACGCCCATAATCCCGTCGATTGGTATCCCTGGGGAGCGGAAGCATTGGAAAGAGCAAAGAAGGAAAACAAACCCATACTTGTCAGTATTGGTTATTCGACTTGTCATTGGTGCCATGTGATGGAACGGGAGAGTTTCGAGGATGAGCGCGTTGCATCTTTTATGAATGCTTATTTTATCAATATAAAAATTGACAGAGAGGAACGACCGGATTTGGATGAAATCTACATGGCTGCTTGCCAAATTATCAATGGCAATGGCGGTTGGCCACTCAATTGTTTTTTGACGCCCGACTTGAAGCCTTTTTTTGCAGGAACATATTACCCTCCCGAGCCTCGTCATGGGCGAAAATCCTGGATAGAGGTTTTGCAATTCATTTTGTATAACTTTCAGGAGGCAAGGGATAAAGTCGAGCAACAAGCTGAGCGAATTCTGGAGCGTATTGAAGCGGGTGACAAGCAGTTTGTTAGTAGCCTTGCCGACGACGAAGAGGCGATGTCGTTGTCCAAGGATGACTTCAAGCAAATGGCAAGCCTGATTGCTCAAAACTTTGATAAAGTACACGGAGGCTTCGGTGTTGCACCAAAATTTCCGAACGTCATGCAATTGGAGTTCCTGCTCGATCATGATTATTTCTTTACCGATGAGGAAAAAGCAGGGCACGTGCATTTTTCAATCCAAAAAATGATCCATGGCGGTATTTACGACCAGATTGGAGGTGGATTTGCGCGTTATTCTACAGACCAAGAGTGGCTGGCTCCTCATTTTGAAAAAATGCTTTATGATAATGCGGTCTTGGTAGGGTTGATGAGCAATTTGTATAAGCAGTCCAAAGCCAGTATTTACCGCGACACCATACGCGAGACACTGGAATTCATTAATAGAGAATTGACTGCCGCCAACGGAGGGTTTTACTCCGCTTTGGATGCTGACTCCGAAGGAGTGGAGGGGAAGTTTTATGTATGGTCGGAGGAAGAAATTGATGAAGTACTAGGCGATGATGCACCTTGGTTTAAAGCCTTCTACGATGTCTCAAAAAAGGGCAATTGGGAGGGTGTTTCCATTCTTCGTAGGAAGCAATCTATCGATGATTTTGTTGAGAAAAATCACTTGGACAAGGAGATTTTTCTTCAAAATTTGGCTACAGCCAAAACAAAGCTATTACAACACAGGGAACAACGTATTCGCCCGGGCTTAGATGATAAAATCCAATTGAGTTGGAATGCCCTCATGGCAACGGCATTTATAAAAGCCTTCGAGGCGCTTGGAGAGAAGGAATACCTCGAGACGGCACGGCGAAACATCGAATTTATTTTGGCAGAAATGCGCCAACCCGACGGAGGAGTTTTCCATACCTATTCAATGGGCGGGAATGGGAAAGGTCGTGCTAAAAATATAGGTTTCTTGGAAGATTATGCCTACCTTGCCAAGGCATTGATAGACATGTATGAGGTCACTTTTGATTCAAGGTGGTTGGATACGGCGAAGGGATTGGTGGACATTGTAATCGAAGACTTTTACGACAAGGAGTCCAAACTGTTTTTCTTTACTTCCGTAAAACAAAAAGACGTCGTTTTACGAAGTAAGAACATCTACGATTCAACAATGCCTTCTGGCAATGCGGTCATGGCACTGAACTTAATGAAGCTCGGTTTTGCATTTGAAAACGATGAATACACGGCCAAAGCAGATTTAATGCTTAAAAGTGTACAAAATAGCGTTTTGAAAATGCCGGCACCTTTTGGATATTGGGCAAAAGTCTTGCAAATACAATTTCAAGGTATCAATGAAATAGCGATTATTGGTGAGAATGCTTTTCAGCAGGCGCACAAAATAAAGCAACAGTTCCTTCCAAATGCGCTAATCATGGCAAGCATGACGCCTAACGATTCATTCCCATTATTCCGGAACAGACCGGCAGGTTTTTTGTATCTTTGTCGTAATTACACTTGCGAAAAACCTGTGAAGACGGTGGAAGAATTATTGCAGTTGGTTTCGGCTTCTCGGTGATTTTAGTTCCTGACAAGTCAGGCTCACAACAAAACAAACGAACATGAAAAAGGGAAAAGTTTACGTAGCTGCCACGAGTCAGCACATTGGGAAAACGACCTCCACACTTGGTTTGGTCAAAGCATTAAAAGATGCCGGACACAATGTTGGATACTGCAAACCCGTCGGGCAAAAATTTGTAGATATGGGCGATTTAAGGGCAGATAAAGACGCTCTTTTGTTTTCAAAATTTGCGCATTTTGAATTGATACCGGACATTCATAGCCCTGTCATTCTTGGCAGGGGAGCGACGAGCGATTTCTTGGAAGATCCTGATAAATATCCCTATCGCCAACGTATCATCCATGCAGCAGAAATACTCGAAGACACCTATGATATTGTCGTCTATGAAGGCACCGGACACCCCGGAGTCGGCAGTGTTGTCGATTTGTCAAATGCAGAGGTAGCATCTATTTTGAAGACACCGGTTATCATGGTCGTTGAGGGTGGTATTGGCAATACCATTGATCGTCTGAATCTGTCTTTGGCGCTATTTCGCGAGAAAAACATCCCCATTCTCGGGGTTATTATCAATAAAGTCTTACGGGAGAAAATGGACAAGGTCAAACGACTCGTCGGTAAAAAACTCGAAATAGAGGGATTGAAGCTCCTCGGTGTACTGCCTTACGATAAATCGATGATGTATCCTATTATGGCAACCGTTCTCAAAGCCATTCGGGGGAAGGTGTTGATGAACGAAGATTATCTAAACAATAGGGTGGAAGAGACGCTTCCAAGCTCTCTCATTGAGCCCGAAAAGATAACTAATTTCTCCAATATTTTGCTACTCAGCAGTATGGAACGGCTCGATTTAGCCATTTCACAGATCGAAAACATTGCAAGGGAAAAAGGCATTGCAGGGAGCCCCATTTCCGGCATCGTCATCACCAGCAATAAACTGACCTATCAGCTCAATGATATTCGAGAGAAGGTAAAACACTTTCAATACATTGAAAAGTATAAAATCCCACTGCTGCTGACAAAATACGATACCCTCGGCGCAGTTATTAAGATAAACAGAATTGAGGTGAAAATCAATATCCGCACCCCGTGGAAATCGGATAGAGCCGTCCAGTTAATCAAAAAATACGTAGATTTGGATTATATTGTCAACCATTTAAATAGTTTCGAATGATTCAGCAAGCAGCCTTGGACTTCTTAAAGGACCTCCGAAAAAACAACAACAGGGATTGGTTTCATAGTAATAAAAAACGCTATGAAAAAGATTTGAAAAAGCCTTTCGCCGAGTTGGTTGGCACGCTCATCGAGGTTGCGAGGGAGATAGACTCTCAAGTCGATATCCTACCCAAAGATGCTATTTTTCGAATCAACAGGGATACGAGATTTTCGAAGGATAAAACGCCGTACAAAACCCATGTGGGCGCTATTATTTCGCGCTTTGGACGCAAGCGAAAGGAGTTCCCAGGCTATTATGTCCATATTGAACCGGGGCGACTGATGCTGGGAGGCGGTGCTTACTTTCTGCCAACAGACATGCTTTGGAAAGTACGGGAGCACATTATGAAAAATGCCAATGAGTTCTCGACCATCATCCATGAAAAGGATTTTGTTGAAAAATATGACGCCATTCAGGGTAAAAAGAATAAGCGTTTGCCCAAAGAGATAATGGAAGCAGCGAAAACACAACCACTACTGTTTAATAAACAGTTTTACTATATGGCAGAACTGCCAACGGAAATAGCCATCATGCCAGATTTTATTGACTTTTGCCGGCTTTATTTTCAGGCTGCGGCGCGGCTGAATGCGTTTTTGATTGACGGGTTAGAGGCGTGATGGGAAACAACCAATATCCACCACCAAAACAGGATTAAAAATGAAACTAAAACTCCTTATCCTTGGACTACTGTTGCTCCAATTCTTCGCCTATGGGCAAAAGACCGTTCAACTTTCAAAAATATGGTTAAAGGACGGCTCCTTCGTGGTAGGAAATGTCGAACACTTTTACACTTCCGGAAAATATTTTATCGAGTTGACGGATGGAACTGAACTTTTTATCAAAAAG
>JALVDO010000854.1 GCA_027008975.1 Saprospiraceae bacterium
CAGCATCGCTACCTTGTCGCGGTGTACATAAGCCTTTTCCAGTAGCGAAATGGCAGCTTTACGTGCCGCTCCGAGCCGGTTGATTGCCATCGAACCGGAGCCATCCACTGCAAAAATAAACAACAACCCACTTTTGTGCATAAATTGCTTGATGCGGTAATCGGAGCGATGTACCTCAAAGGAGAGCCCTCCATCTTTTGTCCTCTTGCCCTTCCGGAAAGAAGAAGACAGGGCTGCTGCCTTGAGTGTCGCTATCAAATCGATTCTTCCGCGTGCGGGACTAC
This sequence comes from Saprospiraceae bacterium, assembly GCA_027008975.1. Taxonomy (GTDB): domain Bacteria; phylum Bacteroidota; class Bacteroidia; order Chitinophagales; family Saprospiraceae; genus JALVDO01. Next base: position 285 of record JALVDO010000854.1, read on the forward strand.
CCGGGACAGAGCGAATATGACGCCCTCGCCACGGATTAATGGCGTTGACGTGCCGACCGCTGCCTGACATTTTTTTGGTATGGGAAGATATTTCGGGCATATAGACAGCTCCAGCGTCTTCGTCGTTGAAGTTGGGCAGCCCTTCCGTCGTTTGAGAACTTTCGTCGCCGCTTTGTCGTGCTTCGTTGGAGGTGGGATTGGGCATAGCTTGTCCGTCGTCCCGATTATTGGAAGGCATCTGTTCCGGTTCGGGGTTTTGTCGTTTATTTTCCTTTTGTCCACCGGAGGGTTTTACTTCTTCTCCTTCATTTGACTCCTGGTTTTTGGCACCTTCTGTCCCACTTCTACCGGGCATTACACTTCCCGTCATCCGGTTGAGATAGACCAGTCGTGCCGCCAATTCAATATCCTGCCCAGTCACGGGCACGCGTTGTGTCAAAGCAGCATTGGCTTTGGCACAAAGGGTAGCAAAAATCTCATTGCGATTCCCCTCTACCGCCGTCTGAGTGGCAAGGGTGCAAAGCTCCTCGATTTGATTTTTTTGGATGGTTACCTCGTGTAGTATTTCCCTTGCCTTTTCGACACGGACGATAATATCCGGTGCTATTTGCAGACTTCTTTCAAAGTTTTTGGCGATAAAAAGCCGCATGGGCAGATGTGCCAACGTCTTGGTATAAGTGACAAATGCCACCCGCTCGGATAGTGATTCCGAAAGTGGTGCTTCCTCAGGGTCGAAGGTTCCAATCAGGGTAAATTTCGCATCAAAAACCTCGGAAATGCCCTCACGCTCCAGACGCACTTCATTGCTCATTAGCGCCTGAAGTAACGCATTGAGCAATTCAGGTGCCAATAGGTTGATTTGGTCAACAAACAAGACGCCTCCGTTGGCTTCAGCTAATAAGCCTTTACTGACGACCAGCTTCCCCGCCTTGGAAGATTGCTCCAAATCAATCCCCCCGACTAATCTATCCATCGAGCATCCCAGCGGGACATTTACAAAGGGGCGGCCGTCCCAAAGCACGCGTGCCGCTCTAGCGATGGAGGTCTTACCCGTGCCCGGTGGCCCTCCTATCAACACCCCTTTCAAGTCCGGCTCAATAGCCGCAAGACACAGGGTTATAAACGGGTCCTTTTGTCCGAAGAGTGATTGCATTTGTTTATTATTTGTAACTACTTACGAGTACACCATTTTTGCCATAAAATGCCCTTTTTCCGCCTATCTTTGTGAAAATTTTCTCATTACGCCCTGCGTAACTTCAAAAATTTTCACTCCTGACGATAATTTCATTATGTCAGGGACAAAGTTTCAATAGTCGAAAAATTGCAAATGGTGACAATGAAGTTCGTCATCAATGACTATTTTCTGTCTAAAAACAGACACTCG
>JALVDO010000855.1 GCA_027008975.1 Saprospiraceae bacterium
AATTGGATTTCCGTTTACACCTGATAGCAGTCCGGTTGAGTTTTTGACCCTGTCTGATGAAAAGGGCGTTCGATTGCGGGCTACCGTTTCGGAGTTTGGCCCGGTCTTGTTTTCCAAAATACTAAATCTGACGGATACGCAGGCGGGTATTGTATCTGTTGTATTCAAATATTGTGACGACAACCAATATCCTCTGCTGGATTTGAATGATTTCAAAAAGACGCTGCAATGGATGACTGGTGAAGGCAAAAAGGAGGTGGCAGACATTTACGGACGAATGTCAACGGCGTCCACCGGGGCTATTTTAAGGAAAATAGTAGAATTGGAGCAGCAGGATGCCGATAAGTTTTTTGGCGAGCCGTCATTTGATGTAGAGGATTTGTGCCGATTGGATGAGAACGGAAAGGGGATAGTCTCTATCCTTCGATTGACTGATATTCAGGATCGTCCCAAACTCTTCTCCACTTTTATGCTTCAGATGCTTGCGGAGATATACGCCACATTCCCGGAGGAAGGGGATTTGGAACAACCCAAATTAATGATGTTTATCGATGAGGCACACCTCGTCTTTGATAATGCCTCGGATGCACTTTTGGATCAATTAGAGACCATTATCAAACTGATTCGCTCCAAAGGCGTTGGCATTTTCTTTATCACACAAAATCCCGTCGATATTCCGGATAGTATTCTCGGCCAATTGGGAATGAAGGTACAACACGCTCTCCGGGCGTTTACCGCAAAGGACAGAAAAGCCATCAAGCTGGCAGCACAGAATTACCCCGAAACGGACTTTTATGACGTAGAGCAATTGCTGACCGAGCTTGGTATTGGTGAAGCACTTGTGACAGTCTTAAACGAAAAAGGTATCCCAACCCCTCTGGCGCATACCTTGCTGCGAGCACCGCAATCCAGAATGGATGTATTAACAAATGCCGAGATTGATGCCATCGTCAAAAAATCGCACTTAATACCCAAATACAACAAAACCATCGACTGCGAAAGTGCTTATGAGATTTTAAAAGAAAAAATAGAGGAAGCCCGCTCCGAAGCGCATCAGGAAGAAATGCGCAAGCAACAAGAAAAAGCAAGGGGCACTTCTCGTCGCCGAAAATCCGAAAAAAGCACCTTCGATAAAGTGCTAAATAGCACCACTACCCGTCAAATAGGTCGTACCATCGCCAGAGAATTAACCCGGGGGCTGCTAAGTGTGTTGGGCATTAAAAAGACGCGTCGCCGCCGGAGGAAGAATACCGGGTTTTGGTAGCAGGATTTCGGGAGAATCCCCAACAATAATTGTAGATTTGGGTATTATTCATGCATTCGCTCCAACAACTTCTCTCCCGAAGCCACCATGTATATCGTGCCCGATGATGCTTACCACTAGGCATTCGGCGATTTTCGCCCTTGCAGCAAGTGAGGCTCTTCCCCAATCCCGTAAGTGATTACTTTTTCTTCGATTATGTATTACCAGCTAAGGACGCAAGGTGACAACTTCCCAAGAAGGTTATCACCTTGCTTGGATTACTCCCTGAAATAAACCTCCACAACATCCGTATCCAATACAACTGTTTGCCTGGTGGGGACATCCAATTGAGGAGCGGGAATTCCATCGCCGAGGAGCTTGTCTGCGGTGATTACACGGGCTTCGTCCCATAATCCCCCCTTGA
>JALVDO010000856.1 GCA_027008975.1 Saprospiraceae bacterium
TTAGGAAAAATGATGAATATGTAAAATTGGAATTGATTCAAAATATTAAGAATACCCTTGAAGTTGAAAAATATGATTCTATTAGAATGCTATCTGTCTTAGATGTCGGAATAATGAAACTTTTAGCTGTCTCAGATAGGATGACGAAGAAAGATGTATTTGATTTAGATATAATAACGGAGGAAATTCCGTTAATTACAATTTTTAATAAACTGAGGGAAAAACAGGAATTATACAATAAAGATATTCATAAGTCAATTTTTGATATTAGCAATTCCAATAACCCCATTGATAATCCAAAATTACTTCTCCAATTCGATTCAATGAGCCTTTTTCCCGACAAATTAAAACCAAATCATTTGCACGATACATTAGATATAATTTCAGAAGACAGGAATTGGTGTCAATCCAAGTTTTCTTGGAGAATGAAAGTAAGAGAATTGTTTAGAGAATTAGGATTAAATTTTCCAGAGAACAGAGGGACGAAATATTAGACAAACACTTCTAAGCGATAACTAACATCCTGTCCTGTTGAGACGGCATGACAGTTACCGTGGATATTGTCTGAAAAAATCCACCCCCATCCTCAATAAAGCAAATACCCCTTCCGCTTCTCCTTAAACTGACTAAGAGCAGGCTCCCAGGATGCGCGGATTTCCGCTTCGGACATTCCTGCGATTATTTGTTTTTTCAAGTCTTTTGTCCCAGCGAGCTTATCGAAGAAGTTGTTGTCGATAAAGAACTTTGACTTGTCGGGGAAGTCCCGGTAGAAGTCCAAAATGATGTTCAACCGGAGTTGGGTGTCCTGTTGCAGTGTCTCCGGAGGAATGCTGGTAAAGTCGTATCCACGGCAGGTTTTTCCCTTGTGTTTGGGATACCAGGCGCCGTCCCTTGGTGTTGGCACGAAGGTATAATCTCCCTTGGTGAAGTCCGGATGTCCAATCACTTGAAACTGCTTGTCGGTACCACGCCCCGCACTAACCGTCGTCCCCTCAACCAACACCAGCGAAGGGTACAGGTAAATAGAGCGGTTATTGGGTAGGTTAGGGGAGGGCTTTATAGGAAGTATATAAGGTGTTTTGTGGTTGTAATGCCGGCAGGGGATGATGGTGAGTTCGAGCTGATCAGCCTGATTAATCCACTTTTCGCCGATAATCATTTTTGCCAGTTCGCCTTCCGTCATGCCATAGACGAGGGGTGTCTCGTTTTGTCCTACAAAGGAGCGCAAAGCCGGGTCCAATACGGGACCATCGACGTAGTGTCCGTTGGGATTGGGGCGATCCAGTAGTAGAAAAGGAAGCCCTTGTTCGGCGCAGGCTTCCATCGCGAGTGTCATGGTCGAGATATAAGTATAACAGCGCACGCCTACATCCTGAATATCGAATAGAATGATGTCCAGACCGGCAAAGTCTTCAACCCCGGGCTTCCTCTTTTTGCCGTAGAGCGAGGTGACGGGCAGTCCTGTTTTTTCATCTATTCCGTCCTTTATTTTAGCGCCGGCATCGGCATTGCCTCTGAATCCATGCTCCGGTGCAAATACTTTGGTGATGTCGATGCCCCGCTTAATCAGGCTATCGACCAAATGGGTATTCCCTATCATAGAGGTGTGGTTGACGATGACTCCTACCTTCTTGCCTTTCAGTAAGGGGAGATAGGCGTTGGT
>JALVDO010000857.1 GCA_027008975.1 Saprospiraceae bacterium
TGATTAAAGATTGAATAAGATTGATTGGGTAAAAGAAGGATGTGTGGGATGTTGAAATGATGATTTTTTTTGCACAGCCGCCCCCTCATCCATCCCGCAAAGGCACAGCTCTCCCCCTTGTAGTTTTACTTCACTGCGTTACGTAAAACGACAGGGGGAAGTTGCATCCCGCAAAGGTAGGGTAATGAAAAAGTGCAGGTTATTTTGAAGCGGGAGGCTTGGACTGTCAAATTTATTTGACAAAAGGTGTTGTTTGGTGATAAAAAAGCCCTGTTAAGGGCGACATTATGGTAGTAATGACAAGCAAATTCCGCTTTAAGCCCCAGAGGGGCGACATTATGGTCATCTCGGTACACTCCGACTACCGTCAGGAGCATACTTCGATACGCTTTGCACTCAGTACTAAGCTCGATGACCAACAGCTAGGATTATTTTGGCGGTCTCGGCTAAGCCGAGATGTGGCGATAGCAAACAAAAATAGTGACAAAATGAAAGGAGAACAAAAAGATAAAAAGATTTTTGAATATTGAATATCGATTAACGATTTTTGATTTTTGAAGAGGAAAGCGAGGTCAGAGACACTCGCTTATCAGAAGTATCATAATTGGAATTTCAAATTTATTTGACAAAAAAATATTTCATAAATAATAGTTTAAATGAAAGTAGTTTTAGGAATAGATATAGGAGGCACTAATACCGATTACGGTTTTGTGGATCATTCGGGAGAGATTCTGTTAAGGTCACATTATAGCACTGATAAGTTTAATAAATTTGAAGATTTTGTCAATAGTCTTTACAATGAAGTATCGGTACAAATAAGAGAAAACCAATATGAACTTGCAGGTATCGGTATCGGAGCCCCGAATGGAAATTACTATCACGGGACTATCGAACATGCACCTAATCTAAATTGGAAAGGTATAGTTCCAGCTGTAAAATTATTTCAAAAAAAATTCAATACTCCTGTTTATCTAACCAATGATGCCAATGCAGCTACAATTGGAGAAATGCTATTTGGAGGAGCAAAAGGATACAAAGATTTTATTTATATCACATTGGGAACAGGTGTTGGCAGCGGTATAGTTGTAAACGGTCAATTAGTTTACGGTCATGATGGATTTGCAGGGGAATTGGGTCATACGATAGCTGTCGAAAACGGTCGTCAATGCGGCTGCGGTCGAAAGGGCTGTCTGGAAACTTATGCTTCTGTTACCGGACTTCGAAAAAGCGTGGAATTACTAAAAGAAGATTATCAAGATAGCTCCTTGTACGACATATCATTTGAAAAACTTACCGGTAAATCGATTTATGAAGCGACAAAAAACAACGATAAACTTGCGTTGAAAGCATTTGACATAGCAGCTGAAAAATTGGGAAAAGTTCTCGCAAATGCCATTGCCGTAACTAGCCCTAAAGCGATATTTTTGTTTGGGGGATTGGCAAATGCAAAAGAACTGATCTTCGAACAAACTAAAAATTATATGGAAGAAAACCTTTTAAATATTTATAAAAACAAAGTAGATATTTTACCTTCACAGATGATAGGCAATGAGGCTGCTATCAAAGGAGCTGCAGCACTTGCATGGAATGAGATAGGGTGAGTTTTTTTATTTTGGAATGGTGGAATATTGGAATGATGGAATGATGAAGGGATTAGGAA
>JALVDO010000858.1 GCA_027008975.1 Saprospiraceae bacterium
TAATGCTATTGAAAGCCAACCACATTTCGAATAATAATGATATGAAGACAAGTGTGGAGCTACTTAATAAAGGCATTAATATTCTATTGCATAAAGATAGGTTGGAAAAATGCGATTCTTTTTTACTCGCGGATATATACAATCTGTCGGGCATTTGCCTACAAAATATGATGTACAAAGATCTATCCATTGCTACCCTTCAAAATGGAATAGCCATCAATAAAAAACTGAGAAGATACCGGGAGATAGCGAAGGATTTTTCCAATCTCTGCCTATCGTATTACTATGCGGGAGAAGCAGACCCCTCGCTTTGCCATAGTTATATATCTCGGTTGATGTGGCAAAAATTGATGAATAGTGCTTTGGATACTTCTGATTTTTTGGCAATCAAGCTAAATACAGCCTCGGGATTCTCGCTTAAAGCGGAACAAGCGCTGAATAAAAGTATGAATTACACTTTCAGGGAATATCTCAATAGTGCATTGTTTGAAAATAGGCAAATCATTAAGGCCTTAAGCAATGGTTCGGAGATACCGAATAGAGCACAAAAAAAATTTAAAACGCTCCTGAATATAAGCATAGAATTAACAGTCGCCGATTATTTACCCCATCAAGGCGATAGTATTTTATATTATATCCGGGAAGCAGAAAAAACCATGGGGGGACAAATTCCTCCGGTTTACGGTGGCTTAATGACCGCCTTTAAGGGGTGTGCCTATGCTGCAAACGGAGATAATCATGCTGCCTTGGAACAATTGCAATTATCAGAAAAGTTTTGCAATGAATGGAAAGATAGCATTCCTCATTATTTTCTGTTTAGAATGCAGGGGACGCTCGCAAGGGGATATTACAAATGCTATGAAAATAGCTCGGAGGACGAGGCTATTCTCCTCAAAAGTCACCAGACTATTTTGGGAGAAATCAAAACATTTGAGGAAATGCGTACCCACTTTGAAAGTGAAGCCTCGCAAGAGGGGCTTGTCCAAAAAAACGTACACGCCTTTTCCAAAGCAGTGCAAACCGCGTGGCTGCTTTCAAGGCTGAATGCTCAACAAAAAGATGCTATGGCTGCTAACCGGTATTTAAATGAGGCATTCCAATTAGCTGAGCGTTCCAAGGCTTTTACCTTTAGGCAAAGGATGAATAAAAATCTATCTCAACTAAAATATACCGGTCAAAAGAAAAAACTATTGCAACAGGAGTTGCAATTCAAAAATTTGCTCCAAACAACACCACTCTCCAATCCGGATTATCTCGAGGTGATAAAAAAATACAAAGCATTTAAAAATCGCTTAGCCCATGCGACGGATGTCGATTCCCGCTCTTATTACCTCGATAGATTTGATAACGAAATTCCCTCTGTGAAGGCATTGCAAAATGGACTTATCAACGATAAAACGGCCATTATCGAATACCAACTCGGTCGGCATTTCGGACTGGCTTTAGTTATTACCAAGAATAAGTTTTTCAGTGTACCCGTATCTGTTGATTCCCTTTTATTCCATCATCTTCAGGCTTATAAAGAAAGTTTAGTCGGAGAAAAACAAGACTACCCCGAACACGCGATATTCCTTTACAATAGACTTTTATCCGATATTGACAAGCAGTTGCCGAATGGAGTAGATCGTTTGATCATTGTTCCGGACAAAGAAATTAGT
>JALVDO010000859.1 GCA_027008975.1 Saprospiraceae bacterium
ACGTGAATGTGAAAGTGTTTAACGCGACGAGTGCTACTTTGCGTGGGGTTTGTGTTTGAAGGAATAATGTAAGTTGTTGGAAAGCGGTGAATTGTGAGTGATGAGTGGATTGAAAAATAGGAAATTTAAAAAATAATCAAAACCATGTTAAAAATTAAATGTCAAAATTGTAAGGAGTACTTCAAATATCCCTCCGATGCTTTGACACGGGCGGAAATAGAAAATAAGGTTGGAAGGTATTTTCGATATCAATGCCCACATTGCCTTTCCAACAAGGAGTATCACGTAAATGATATTCGAGCACACGACAACCAAAAACTCCTGTTACTCTATTTCCTATTCGCACTTTTTGCCAATATTGGAACACTTATTTATTTCTGGTCAATAGGACTGATTCCCAACATTGGTTTTTTGTTCATGACAACCATAGGCGTACGAATTTTAATCGTCAGCATAGTCCCCTTTGTGGTATTTTTATTACTAAAAAAACAAATGGAAAAGAAAAATGCCTTCTTCAATAAACACAGAGTGTCAAAAACGAGATAGCAAAATAAACAAGTACAAAACAAGCACCGATGAAAGAAATTCAGGCTATCAAACAGCGATTTGGGATTATAGGGCATTCAACTGCTTTGGACCAAGCATTACATATTGCCATCAAAGTAGCAAGTACCGACCTAACCGTTTTGATTACCGGTGAGAGCGGAACGGGAAAGGAGGTTTTCTCTCGTATCATCCACACTAACAGCGCTCGGAAGCACAATAAATTTATTGCTATCAATTGTGGTGCTATTCCTAAAGGCACTATTAATTCAGAACTTTTTGGACACGAAAAAGGCAGCTTCACCGGAGCGACCGGTGAGCGAAAAGGGTATTTTGAGACTTGTGATAAAGGGACTATCTTTTTGGATGAAATTGGAGAACTTCCCTTGGATACGCAGTCGTATTTATTAAGGGTATTGGAAAATAAGGAGTTCATCCGCGTGGGCTCTTCGACGGTACGAAAAACCGATGTTCGGGTTATTGCCGCAACCAATGTCAATCTAGAAGAAAAAATAAATTCGGGAAAATTCAGAGAAGACCTCTATTATCGGTTAAACATTGTCCCCATCAAATTACCGGCTTTACGGGAGCGCCGCGAAGATATTTATATGCTGTTTCGCAAGTTTTGTATCGACTTTTCGGAAGCCAATCATATACAACCAATTCAGGTAGACGAAACCGCACGAAAGCTATTGGAAAATTATTCCTGGCCGGGGAACATCAGGGAGCTTAAAAACCTCGCGGAGCAATTATCGATTATTTCTGAAAAAAGATTTCTGACTGGAGAAGATTTGATCAAACTAGTACCTAAACTAGCACAAAGGAACCTTCCGAGCATCCCTAATTTAGCGCAAGAGGAGTCCTTCAAAGAGCGGGAAATTCTGTATAAACTGCTTTTTGAAATGAAAGCCGATGTAACAGATTTAAAAAACCTGGTTTTCGAGTTGATAAAAACAAATGATTTGCGTGTTCCGAAGGTTTCCTCCTTTTCAGGCTTACGCAATACGGACGCCATTCTTCCTTCTCAGCCAATTGAGAAATCATCACCAACCTTTTCACCTGTAGAAGACCCTTCCGAAAGCCATATCACACATCCTGTTCAGCCCTATATCA
>JALVDO010000860.1 GCA_027008975.1 Saprospiraceae bacterium
CAACCGAAAATAAGAACATCCGACACATATCGCGTATTTCGCGTGTTGAGCCCGACCGCTATGTGTGGCTGGATCGCTTTACCATTCGCAATTTGGAGTTGTTGTATAGCCCGCACGAGGGCGGGGTACCGTTGTTGAAGGTGCTGGATCAGACTGTTTCGCCTATGGGCGCGAGATTATTATCCAAATGGGTGGTATTGCCACTTAAAAATAAGGCGGAAATCGACGTTCGCCTTGACATGGTGGAGAGTTTTATCAAAAATGAGGAGTTTAGCAGGGCGTTGGAGGTTTATTTCCGGAAAATTGGTGATATAGAGCGCCTCATTTCAAAAGTGTCGCTGGCCAAAATCAATCCTAGAGAGATTGTGCAGTTGAAGAAAGCACTCTCGACTATTGACCCGGTCAAGAAGCTATTACAAGAAGAGGGAAATCCCCATTTCGAAACCATCGCCGGAGGTCTGAATCCTTGTCAGGAACTCATTGATTTAATCGCCCGGCAGATTGTCGAGGAGCCACCTGTCAACCTGAATAAAGGAGGTGTGATTGCTGATGGCTTCAATAAGGAATTGGATGAATACCGCAATATTCTCAATAATAGTAAGGATTTGCTGGTGCAAATACAACAAAGAGAAATCCTTAACACGGGCATTACCAGCCTGAAAATCGGGTTTAACAACGTCTTTGGCTATTACCTTGAAGTGACCAATAAATTTAAAAATCAGACACCGGAAGACTGGATACGCAAGCAGACCCTGACCAACGCCGAACGTTATATCACACCGGAGTTAAAGGAATTGGAAAATAAGATTTTGGGTGCCGAAGGCAAGATGCTTGAGCTGGAACAGCAGTTGTTTGAGCAGTTGGTACTCTCTATGATTGATTACATTCAGCCGGTGCAGCACAACGCCGCAATTATCGCCAAGTTGGATTGTTTGATGTCTTTCTCAAAAATAGCGCGAAAGCACCATTATTGCCGACCGGGCATTAATGAGTCCCTTGTGATTGATATTAAGGATGGACGCCATCCCGTTATCGAGCAGCAATTGCCCTTGGGGGATACTTACGTGCCCAATGATGTCTATCTCGATAATGAGACACAACAGATATTGATGATTACGGGGCCGAATATGTCCGGTAAGTCGGCTTTACTACGGCAGACAGCACTTATCTGTCTGATGGCACAAATGGGGTCTTTTGTGCCTGCAAAGCACGCCTCTCTTGGGATTATCGACAAGGTTTTTACCCGTGTGGGGGCTTCTGATAATATCTCCAGCGGGGAATCCACCTTTATGGTTGAAATGAATGAAACGGCCTCCATTATGAATAATATTTCGGATAGAAGCCTTATTCTACTCGATGAAATAGGCCGTGGGACAAGTACTTACGATGGTATCTCCATCGCCTGGTCTATTGCCGAATATTTGCACAACCATCCCACCAGCCATCCCAAAACACTTTTTGCAACCCACTACCATGAGTTGAATGAACTGACGCACAAAATGCCGCGCATCAAGAACTTTAACGTCGCCATCCGGGAAGTGGGCAATAAGGTCATCTTTTTGCGAAAGCTAATGGCAGGAGGAAGTGAGCACAGTTTTGGTATCCATGTTGCCAAGATGGCAGGGATGCCCCGGTTGATTGTAGAGCGTGCACAG
>JALVDO010000861.1 GCA_027008975.1 Saprospiraceae bacterium
GTATCCTAGAGGGATTCCCGAAAGGAAAAAATCGGCTGTATTAATGTATTCCCGGTAGAAAATAGTCACATCTCCCTCCACGAGGTGTCCTCTGTCATCAACAAAAGCGGACGATGGGACAACCAATCTGGAACCGCTTTCGTACTCATAAACTCCACCCTGATTGGCATTAATTGTAGTGGAGGCGAAGCCGGAAAAATCATTTAGAGTAGTGGTGATAAGCGGAGGTGTAATAGCTGCCTTCTGTGCAAAAAAGGTGTTTGGATTAATATCAGCCTTCTGAGTGGGCTTCAGTTGGGGAAGGGCAAATACCAAAAGTGCGATAGCTGCTGCGATAGCGCTACCCCAATAAACCAACCTTCTCACCCCGGGCTTTCGCTTAGGTGCAGCCTGCCTACCCTGATATTCCTCTAATAAGGCATCAAAGTCCATGTGTTGAGCAATTTGCTCATCAGTTGGTGGCTTTTGATTGATTTTAAAATGGTAATTGTTCTCCATACACCTACATAACGCGCAACTTCTAAAAAGTGACGCTTTTTATTTCATTTTTTTCTTAATTCTTTCCAGTATGCGATACGTTCTTACTTTTGCATTACTTTCTTTGATGTCTAAAATATCAGAAATCTCCTTGAAAGATCGCTTTTCGAAGTACCTCATTTCGATCAATTGAATATCTGCGACCTTCAATTCATTTAGCGCTAAAATCAAGCGGCTTCTCAATAATCCATCGTCCTGCTCTTCGTGCATTTCTTCTATCATTTCTCCTATATCAGACTCTTCGAGCGTGACGACTCTGTCCTTTTGTTTTCCCCTGAAGTGTTGGGATATCTCATTGCTTGCGATTCGGTAGAGCCAGGCGGAGAAAGGGACGCCTTTAAACTTGTAGCTACTCAGCTTTTCCATTGCTTTTAGGAATACCTGCGAACACACATCAGCCGTGAGCGACTCGTCGGCTGTCCGGCGATAGATGAATTTAAAAATAGGGGTATAATAACGACGATACAACACCCCAAATTGAGCAGGGTCTTTCTGGGCAGCTTGTATTTCATGCCATTCAGCCTGAAGTTTTTGTTGCGAAATTGTCGTTTTGGAAATCTCCATTCCCCTTTTTAAAGTTCTATGATTATTGAATTAAACAATTATTACAGTACGATTATTTTTCTCTGTGGCTTACAAATATACGCCGATTCCCTATAAATTTATTACAAAAAGAAATATTTGTGAGTTTTTGGACAAAAAAATGTCGTCCATGCGTATAAAAACACAATTAAAACTTATGATTTTGGCCGCTAGCGGGAATTGTTGCATCAATAGCGTAAAAAAATAAGTGAATTTTGTATTTTTGACGGACTACTTAGTAAAGTTTTCAATAATAAAAAAAATGAGAAGGATTATAAAAGTGGCTGCAGCACAATTGGCTCCTGTATTTCTAAACAAAGAAGATACCGTCAACAAAGCCTGTGATGCCATATCAGAAGCCGGGAAAAACGGAGCTCAATTAATGGTATTTCCCGAGGTATTTATTTCTGGTTATCCGGATTGGGTCTGGCTGTTGCCCAACAGCAAGGGAGCTGAATTGAATAAGTTGTTTGTCGAGTTAGTGGAAAATGCCGTCTCCATCCCTGACGAAAGTACCGCCAAGCTTTGCAAG
>JALVDO010000862.1 GCA_027008975.1 Saprospiraceae bacterium
TAAACATAGTCCCCGGAGCTGTTTTACCATTGGAATTAGAAATTGTGAGTACTTCAGCGGATAACTCGTTTTGTATTGATGTTGAGGGCGAGGGAACTACCCCGAATTTGACGATTTATGATTGTACCTGTCCCACCCCCGACGTCTCCTTCACTTATGAAAGTGATGCTTGTGGGATTACTTATGTGACTGCCGTGAATAATGATCCCGACCAAACTATTACTGATGAAAACTGGGAATGGACAATAGGAGGAACAACCCAGCAGGGTGTTAGTGCCGGCTACCCTTATAGTGAATCCGGTAATTACGTAGTATCTCTCACCGCCACCAACGATTGCGGAGAAAGCACAACTGTCGAACAGACCATTACCATTCAGATTACTCCTGATCCGGTTATCGCCAACATTGAAGCCGTACATACAGAAGGTGCTCCTTGTGGCGAATACACCTTCACCGCCACTGGTGAGAATATCTCCTCGTACATCTGGGCAGACGAAACCGGAAACCAGCTTGGTACGACCAATCCGCTTGTTTTTACTTTTGCAGAAAACGGCGCTTATATCATTACCCTGACGGCATCTAACGAGTGTGGTGATGAGGTGACCAGAACTGTTAAAATAGAGGTCATGTGCCATATAGAACCACTTGCCTGTGGCTGTACAGGCGACAATACCATTAATATCCATGCAGGAGATGGCACTTCGATATGGGATACTGAACTTATGAACAGCCCGAATCTATATCAGATTTGGACAAAAACCTATTTCTTTTACAATACTTGTCTCGCTATTCAGGGGAATTTGATACTCGACCAAGGGATGAAGCTGTCCATTTTTAATGGGGAAATAAAAATGCAACCCGGAGCCACTATTACAGTTGAGAAAGGAGCCGCTTTGAATTTACAAAATGTAGATGACGATATGGATGGTGATGGAAAATCGGGCATCCATGGCTGTGAGCGAATGTGGCGAGGAATCGTATTGGAAGCAGGGACGAGCAATACCGATATGGGAGGACAAATCGGATGGATGCAAAATACTATTATTCAGGATGCGCAATATGCTATTACGGCTATGCCGAATTCTAAACTCGGATTTCTTTTGAGTAATACCTTCACCAGAAATCATGTGGGAATTTATTCCCCCGAACAAGAGGTGGGAGTAGATAACCAACCTATCTATACTTCCTATCTGGAAGAAAACACATTCACGACTACGGACGGAACACCTCTTTTACCATACTTTGATGAGGAAATTGCTCCTTTATATGATATGGACTATCCTTACGCAGGTATTTTTATTAACAATGCCTCCTTTACATTAGGGCATGATAATGCTTTAACACCTAAAAATTACTTCTCCTTTATGAGAAATGGAATAGTAGGAAATGGAGCAGATATGATGATTTTTGGAGCGCAGATTGAGGGGCGAATTCCTTCGGCTGGACTATATGATTATTCAGGTAAGGGTATTTTATTAGAGGAATGCTATGGTGTCTTAAACCATAATAATATATCATACATTTATGCTGGAATAAGTGCATCCCAAGGTCATTATTTAAAAGTTAATCACAATATCATTTCCAGTGAAAGATGGGGTGTTATAAACGCGTATAGCCTTTCTTATTTTGAAGTTAAACATAATTTCATT
>JALVDO010000863.1 GCA_027008975.1 Saprospiraceae bacterium
CTTGGTGACTTTACCCAAAATGCCCGAATTGGTCACGACTTCCATTCCTTTCTCAATGCTACTCTCAAACTTCTTCTGTTCCTTTTGCGCCTTCATCTGAGGGCGAATCATAAAGTACCAAAAGATGACCATCAAGACGAGCATGAATCCTATATTGCCAAAGCCGCCACCGGCTGCTGCCTGTAATAATATCATTGTTTATTATTTTTTTCCAATAACGAACCCTCTCAAGTATATTTTCGTCTCGGAGGGAAAGGTATTAGCTATGATTGTAATCGGTTTATTAATCTTATTTTCCTTGTTTTTACTGTCGAATCGAACGTCAATTACTCCTGATTCTCCGGGAGCAATTGGCGTTTCCGGCCATTTGGGAATTGTACATCCACAAGTGGAACGCGCATTGGAAATCAGCAGCGGCTTACGCCCCGCGTTGATGAATTTGTAGCGATGATGCACAACCTCTCCCTCTTCAATCCTTCCAAAATCAAAAAAGTCCTCCTCGAACTCAATTTTTGCGACATTGACGGTATCATCGGGGGTGTCCAATGAGATGGGATTGCGGTAAATGTCTGCCAATCCACCCTCCTTCGTTGGAATCACCTCAACACGCTCCTCATCCTCCTGTGTATTGCCACAGCCCGTTAGTCCTACACTTAGTAAAATCGTGAAAAATCCCAGCCAAAAGCCTGTTCGTTGTACCATAGTCATCATTATGTTCCTATAAACGGGAACAAAAATACTAAAAGTCTGTTCAAAAGAGAAACTGAATTCGATGAAACTTTATTTATTGGGATTTATGGGCTCGGGTAAAAGCCACGTTGGTAAAAAATTGTCAGCGCGATTGCAGCTTCCCTTTCTGGATTTGGATGATTTTATTGTAGAAAGAGAAGGTGTGTCCATTAATGAAATTTTTGCCTGTAAAGGAGAGCATGGCTTTCGCCAAATTGAACGAAAGTGTTTAGAAGAAACCGCAGAGATGGACAATGTTATCATCGGCTGTGGAGGCGGAACGCCCTGTTTTTTTGACAATATGGAGTGGCTAAACAAGCACGGAACAACCTGGTATTTGAACTATCCCGCCTCGGTCTTATTCGATCGCCTAAAAACGAGAAAAGCGAAACGCCCCCTATTGAAAGACATGAGTGACGAGCAACTTCTTTCCTTTATAGAAAAGAAATTGGAGGAGCGTGCCCCTTATTATGAGGCGGCGCAGTTTCAGTATAATTACGGTAGAGAAGCGCAAGAAGCAGCCACAGTAATTGAAGAATGGCACCTCAAACATTCAAACTCCGCCAACGGGTAGAACGCAAGTATACCCAGGAGACGATCAATATTATTCCCCAATAAATGATTTCTGCACCCCATGCCCACGGGACACCTCCATTTGTAAAATATACGATAAAATAAATGTAGGCAATATAACCAAGGGCGCAGAAAAACTGCAATTTCATAGCAAAATAAGTCGCGCCGGTACCCGTCAGTCCATTCAGGAAAATAGCACCAACAGAAAAAAGCATTAAAATGCCGGCGACCACCCAAAAAGTAGGCATTGCTTGATCAATCAAATCAAAGGTGGCTGCTCCCATCAAAGGGCTGAGGAAGAAGTGAGGAGAGAGCATAAAAATGGCAACCACAACCACAGTAACAACAAATGAAAATTTGGCTGTCTTCAAGACAATGGGAAAAACGGCATCCCTCCTACGCATACCGATAAAATTACTCACCAGCGTGTTGATTCCGGTAGCGAAGCCCCAAATCGGAATAGACAAAATCAAATAGACCATCTGTACCAAATTGGCCACCGCGAGGGCATTAGGATGTTTTTCCTGATTCAAATTTCCGATTAACCCAAAGAAAATAAACCAACTACCCAATCCAATTATCGCCTGTAATACAATAGGTGCAGAAATCTTAAACTGTCTCTTAATCAGTTCAACGTCAATTTTCGGCAATCGAAACAAGCGATAACCCCGGTTTCCCTTTTCCAAAATGATATACACAAAAAAGACGACAAAAGCCGATGCCTCGGCAATGGCACTTGCCAGCCCCACTCCCCTAATTCCCATCTCCGGGAAACCGTGCGTCCCAAATACAAAATGGTAATCTAAAATGATATTCACTGCAGCCAGCACAAAAGCATCCAACATGATAAACAAGGTGCGATTAATACCCGTATAAAGCGCAATAATAGCTACGCCCATATAGGAAAAAAAGACTCCCCATGAACGATAATGAATATAATCGACTGCCTTCTGTAATACTGATTCCGAATCAATGAAGTAATAGAAGATGTGCTCGATACCGTACTGCATGACTAAAAACATGAAAAACGCCAGCCCCAATTCGTAGTACAGCATCGAGTAAAAAGTCCGCCCGACCTCCTCCGGCTGTCCCTCCCCCACTCTGCGCGCAATCATAATTTGTCCTCCTTTGGAAAATCCAAAACCAATGGCTGCCACAATCAGATAAAACACGCTGGCAATGCCCACCGCAGCAAAGTCATCCTTGCTCAGATAAGACATGAAAATGCGATCGGTAAACGTAATGACGTTTTGTACCGCACTCCCCAACATAATGGGTGCAGAGATTAAAAAGATTTTCGAATATGTGGTCATTCGTGGCATCACTTGCAAAAGTAATTTATTATTGAATATATTTGCATCCCCAATGGTTAAAATATTGTAAATATTTACCACCTTATGGGTTAAATCAAAAATGAGGAATTTTAAATTACAAAAATTATTCGTAAATACTTACCACCTTATGATTTCAATCAAAAAATGAGAAAAACCAAAAGGATAATGAACAAGAAGTTGAATATCGAACACCGATTAACGAACACTGATTAACGAAGTTTTAAACAGAAAGAAGTTTGATTTACAAGAATGATTTGGTAAATCTGAAATCTTAAATCGGTGTTCCTTGTTCGATATTCTTTTCGTTCCTTGTTCTTAAATTAAATAATGTAAAATACTCAAACAATGGCTACAAAACCACCAATTGCGAAAAAAGAACCAAAGAAGCTAACCATTCATAATGATACACGGATTGACCCCTATTACTGGATGAACGACCGGGACAATCCTGAAGTCATCAAATACCTCGAAGCAGAGAACAATTACCTTGAAGAAGAATTAAAAGACATCAAAGATCTGCGGGAGCAACTCTTCAAAGAGATGAAAGCCAGAATCAAAGAAGACGACACCTCTGTACCCTATTATTACAACGGCTATTACTACCTCACAAGGTACGAAAAAGGGCAGGAATACCCAATCTACAGCCGTAAGAAAGGGACACTCGATGCCAAAGAAGAAATCCTGCTCAACGTTAACATACTGGCTAAAGATCATCCTTTTTATCACGTTGGGAATCTCGAGATTAGCCCTGACAACCGACTGTTGGCTTATGCTGAGGATACAGTAGGACGCCGTATTTACACCATTAAATTCATCGACCTGGAAACGGGTGAACACCTCGAAGACACCATCCCCAATACTACGGGCAACTTTGAATGGGCAAACGATAATCATACTTTTTTCTACACCATCAAAGATGAGGCGCTCCGTCCCTACAAGATTTTAAAACACAAATTGGGCGGTGAAGCAAAAGACACCCTTGTCTACCACGAAAAAGACGATACCTTTCGCACCTATATTTACAAAACGAAGTCCGAACAGTATCTTGTCATTGGCTCCAGCCAAACAGTCTCCTCCGAATATAGAATACTTGATGCCAACACGCCTGACGAGCCCTTTCAACTCTTTCAAAAACGGGAAAGAAATCACGAATACGAAATTTTTCACCACCAAAAGCATTGGTACATTCTCACCAACTGGGAGGCGGAAAATTTCAGGCTGATGAAAACCAAAGTTGGCGAAACCGGGCAGAAAAATTGGGTTGAAGTCGTCCCCCACCGTCCGGACGTATTATTGGAAGACATTGAAATATTTGAACATTATTTAGTACTCGGAGAACGAAAAGCCGGTATTACACAACTCAAAGTACTGCCAGAGAACGGAACATCTTACTACCTGCCTTTTGAAGAGTCAGCCTACATGGCGTACTTTATCGACAACTTTCAGTTTGATACAGATGTCCTCCGGATTGGTTATCAATCACTGACTACGCCGCGTTCGGTCTTCGATTTTAATATGAAAGATAAAACCTTTACACTCTTGAAAGAAACTCCGGTATTGGGTGGATTCAGAAAGGAAGATTACTTTTCGGAGCGCTTTTTCGTCAAAAGCCGCGACGGAGTGGATATTCCGGTATCATTTGTGGCGAGGAAGGGTTTCAAAGAGGCAGAGAGACGCCCCGTCCTGCTCTATGCCTATGGCTCTTACGGACATAGTATGGAGCCTTATTTTAGCTCTGTGAGGCTAAGCCTATTAGACCGGGGCTTTGGCTTTGCCATTGCCCATATTCGAGGCGGGGAGGAAATGGGAAGACAGTGGTATGAAAACGGGAAAGTATTAAAAAAGAAAAACACCTTCAACGACTTTATCGATTGTGCAAAACACCTTATTAAAAAAGGATATTCCTCTTATCCAAAGGTCTATGCGATGGGTGGAAGCGCGGGAGGGCTATTAATGGGGGTGGTCGTTAATCAAGCACCTGAATTATGGAAAGGCGTTATCGCCGCCGTACCCTTTGTGGATGTTGTGACGACTATGTTGGACGATTCCATCCCGCTGACAACCGGAGAGTACGACGAGTGGGGAAATCCCAATGACCCCGAATATTACGAATACATCAAATCCTATTCCCCTTATGATAATATTGAAGCCAAAAACTATCCGCCACTACTGGTCACCAGCGGGCTGCACGACTCACAGGTACAATATTGGGAACCAACTAAGTGGGTTGCCAAGTTGCGAGATCTAAAATTAGACGATGCCCCACTCTATTTGCACACCAATATGGAAGCCGGACACGGTGGAGCATCAGGACGTTTTGAACAGTTAAAAGAGATTGCCTTGGAATATGCATTTTTGTTGATGCTGGAGAAAGACTAGTATTTATTATTCCCCTTTATCTATTTTACTGACTAGCTTCTTCAATCTCCCCATATTAAAATCCACCGGCAGAAATTCTTTTTTATTTGGAACCTCATTGAGTTTTCCCTCTTTCCCATACAGGTATTGAGAGGCGATGTTATAAGCGAGGGCGGCCTCTTCTTTAGTGGTGTACATACCGAGGTGCATGGATCGCTTTTTGTAGGAAATAATAACCCGGTACCGCTTCCCTTCCTGATAGACTCCGGTATATCCGGTACTGGAGCTGGTTTTTTTCCTCCGGCTCGTCTGCTCGCGCGAGCGATAAACCAAATTCTCCACCCGACAATCCAGTTTATTTCCGTTTTTGGCACTGACGAGTTTATTCCTTTCGGTTCTCGTAGAAGACAGAAATTTTTCGGCGATAATTTTATGGAGGTAAAAGGTATCAATTCGCACGGTACCATCCTTCTGTACTTTCGACTTCTGATAGACGGCACAGCCACTTGAATGCTTCCGAAAATTGTGTATAATATTAAATGATTTAAACAGGGCGTCGGAAGTCAGGTACTCGTACCCCTGGTCATCGAGGATGAATTCATCCTCTGAATTTTTAAGTTTAAACCGATGCTCCAAAATAATAATTTTACGAATAATTTAGAAACCCAATTCATCATCGACACAGTAGCTCACTATATGCTAAATAGTTTGAAAAATCACCTCAGGGCGAAATTAATAAAATTAATCTATATTTTTTCCAATTCCCATCGTTTTTTTTAAAACATTTCTTTTCCACTGCCGTTTTAAGCATGGAAATAATCAAAACTCCCTTGAAAAAAGACGAACTTTATATCCAGCGATGTCTGGACATTGCAAAATTAGGTGCGGGAAGCGTATCCCCCAATCCGCTCGTTGGGGCCGTACTTTTACACGATGAGGAAATCATTGGAGAGGGCTACCATAAAGCCTATGGAAGTGCTCACGCAGAGGTAAACACCCTGGAGAGCGTCCCACCTTCCAAAAGACACCTCATCCCCGAATCGACACTTTTCGTATCACTCGAACCCTGTAGCATTACCGGACATACCCCTCCCTGCACTTCCCTCATCATTAATAATAAAATAAAAGCTGTCGTCACATCGGCAACAGACTACACACCGGGTGTTTATCAGCAAAGCAAAAGGATTTTACTCGCCAATAACATTCCGGTAACCGATAAAATATTGTATCGAGAGGGCAATCAATTGTGCGCTTATCGCGAAAAGTATATCCGGACGAAGCTCCCCTATATTATCCTGAAATACGCCCAAACAAAGGATGGCTTTATCGGTAAAAAGAACAACCAACAATACTGGATTAGCAATGCCTACTCCCGCCGGCTCGTCCATAAATGGCGCTCTGAGGTAGATGCCATTCTGGTTGGCACCAATACCGCTTTGATTGACAACCCCAGCCTGACGACCCGATATTATTTTGGAAAATCTCCCATTCGGATACTCATCGACAAGGATTTGCGAGTACCCAACCACTATGAGCTATTCAACGAAGAAGTGAAAACAATTGTATTTAATCAAGTAAAAAATGAGGTTCAAGGTAATATAGAGTGGATACAACTCGATTTCACAAAGGACATCCTTCCCCAACTGCTCACAATACTACACGATAGAGCAATTGCCACCCTACTGGTAGAAGGTGGTGCCCAAACCCTCCAAACATTTATCAAGGGGGGATTATGGGACGAAGCCCGTGTAATCACCGCAGACAAGCTCCTCGGCGATGGAATTCCCGCTCCTCAATTGGATGTCCCCACCAGGCAAACAGTTGTATTGGATACGGATGTTGTGGGGGTTTATTTCAGGGAGTAATCCAAGCAAGGTGACAACCTTCTTGGGAAGTTGTCA
>JALVDO010000864.1 GCA_027008975.1 Saprospiraceae bacterium
ACCGTTTCATTACGCTTACGGGCGGTGAGATCGACCTTCCCGCTTGAAAGCCCCTCAAAAATACAATCAAATATATCGAGGATATGTCTGAGATGCTCACCCACACTAGAATGATATGGTCCCACAGTCTTATTGGTATAAGAAGCTTTGGAAAGTCTATTTAAGAGGGCTTCTCCCTTTGTTAGATTTTGAATAATCGGCTCGATGACTGCATCCATTGCATTTGTCTGTGTAGTAGGCATCATTTTTATAGCATTTTAATAATTAAAACTATTCCTAGCACAAGGAACAAAACACTTAGCACATAGTTGATGTTTTTGGCAATAAAAGCCGCTTTTTTACTGATTATTTGTGCAAATTGTGCATAAGTGGCAAATAATGCGAAGGCTCCAAGTACTGCTCCGAGAACGAGAAAGTAGTTGTTTACGCCTCCCAGTTTTATCCATCCTCTTGATTCCATTACCGCACTAGCACCAAAGTAAAAAGGAATACCAAGCATATTAATCGCAGACATAAATAAGCCCTTCATAAAATATCCTCCTTCCTCTTTTTTGCCTTCGGCTTTAAATTTTTTCCTCGCCTGTTTGAAAAAGAAAAAGGACAAGGCAAAGAAGACAACTACGCCCGCCATCTTTAACCTGGAAATAATCTCAGGGTGCTCTACCAGATACTTGGCGAAGGTGACGGCAATGTAAGAGTGGATGGTGACAATGGAAGCTGCCCCCGCCGCGAATTGCAGAGCCTCCGATTTCCCCTTTTCAATAGCTGTCCTCACAGTTGTCATGTTTAGCATTCCCGGAGGGATAAGCCCGACATACGCCATTAGGAATCCAAAAAATATATAAGTTAATAAAGTCATTCTATGTTGTGTTTTTTTGAATTGTTGATTATTATTGATAAAAATAATCCCTTCACTTAAGGGTAAAGGGATTATTTGATGAGAAACGATTGTATCAGAAGTCCATTTGGACTCTAAACAAATGTGCTGTTTGATTATTGGTATTGGCAGCGTCCTTAAACCCAAAATCGGTATTGACAAAGTTATACATGATGCGGGTATGCGCATTCAAATACCAGTTTAGACCAAATGTAAGATCTGTTGTCTTACCATTTGTCTCCAAACCATTAAATGTAGTCAACGCCTCTGATGAGTCCAATATAGAATAACGGGCAAGTAATTCCAAAGCACCATAGCCACCATCGTCAATAGATTTCTTTGGCTTTACTCTGCCAAATGCACCGTGCTTGTACGGACGATGTTCGCCGGTAAGGAAGTAGCTTGCCATGGCGTAATAAGCATTTACACCGAAGTCCTTTTTATCTGTAGAAACGGTCTGCTTTTTGTATTCACCCTGAACGGAAATTGGACCAAAAGTGGCAGCAGCTTCAAAACCAAGACTGCTTCGGCCGGTTACGTTCTCACCTGCTGAAAAGTCAACCACTGTCTTACCGCCCATGTGATTTTCCGGTCTAAATTTCAATTCATAGTCGGCTTTATCCTCATCGGTGCGGTTGTCATAATTGACACCAAGGTGCACAAGGGTGTGGTTTTCCTTATTGTTGACGACAGCTCCGCTCAATCTGGCGATAAAGTTACCCCCTTTTTCAAGTGCGGAATCTTTGAAGCCTCCACTATTGACACCC
>JALVDO010000865.1 GCA_027008975.1 Saprospiraceae bacterium
AAAGGACCACCAACGCTATGAGGCTTTTCATGCTCAGTAGCACCCGAAGCGATAAAGTGCGCGTATATTCTTTCTATTTCCTCCACGCCCCAATACGTTAAAACGCTTTCGGGCTTGTCCGTTGTAGGCTTTTCCTCCGGAAGAAGTCCCAACTCATAACCGCCGATATTATACCCGACATAAAAGTTTTCGTCAAAGTATGGCTCAATGCCAAATACCTGTGAATACCATGCTTTTGCTTTATCAATATCTCCAACTTTATAGATGGTGGTTCTTAGCCCAAGTATGTTTTGCTTATCCATATTTTAATATTATTAGGTTGTTTCGCAAATATAGTACTTCCATCCAATTTATTAATGAAAATACAGAATTCCCCAGGGTGTATTTCATTTTGTCGTCAATATTAATGATTCGACAACGCTTCGCTGTCTTTTCTTGGCGGTTGAAACGCCACTACTAAACCCCGACAAAGTGAAATACAGCAATTCCCCATGAGGCGTTATGAAACAATCAGGAAATCACTACCTTTGCTCCACAAGTCAAAACTATGGGTAATTTTTTAAATCTTTTTAACCATCAGAATGCCGTTTTGGGCATGATTCACCTCCGGGCATTGCCCGCCACTCCCTTTTACGATGGCGATGACCAAAAAATAATAGATCAGGCACTACGCGAATTGGAAATCTACAATCGAGCCGGGTTGGATGGCATTATGATTGAAAATATGCACGATATCCCATATTTGAAGGAGACAGTTGGACCCGAGATTATTGCCTTTATGACCAAGGCGGCAGTTGCCATTCGGGCGAATACCGACAAACCTTGTGGTTTGCAGGTTTTGGCAGGAGCCAATAAGGCAGCATTGGCAGTGGCAAAGGCAGCAAAGTTTGAATTCATCAGAGCTGAAGGTTTTGTCTTTGCACACGTGGGCGACGAGGGAATCATTGAGTCCAACGCAGGAGAACTACTCCGCTACCGGAAGAAAATCGATGCGGAAAATGTTTTTGTACTGACCGACATCAAGAAAAAACACAGCGCCCATGCCATCACTTCGGATGTATCCATCGAAGAAACGGCAAAAGCAGCGGAATTTTTCGCCAGCGACGGATTGATAATTACTGGAAACGCCACCGGACAACAAGCGTCTTCCGATGAAGTTGGTCGCGTCCGCCGAAGTACCAATTTGCCCGTATTGATTGGCTCCGGTATTACGATCGATAACGCAGCCCAATACTTCGGCATAAGTGATGCTTTTATCGTAGGCTCTTGGTTCAAAAAAGACGGCTATTGGAAAAATGCCCTTGACAAAACAAGGGTGGAGGCATTTATGAAGGCAGTAAGATGACCTAGGAACCTAGGAGGACGGAAACCAACTAGCCAGGAGGCTTTTGTGACCGCGGAATCACTCGAAAAGCACCATTGATCGGCTCACCGTAAACACGCACTTCGAGGAAGGGGCGGTTAAAAGGGTAGGACTTATCCAAAAAGCGATTCAATTCGTACGGGAAGCGATAGTTCGTCAAATAATAATGAGCAACCTCCATTCCAAACCTGAGCCGCATCCTGCTTCGCACTTTTTCCGGAAGGAAATAATAATTGGCTACCCCCGGATGATTGGCACAATTGACGTGTATCAGGCTCG
>JALVDO010000866.1 GCA_027008975.1 Saprospiraceae bacterium
CTTTGTAATTTACAGGAAAAGGATACGGTTCAATTATTATTTCAATAAATTCTTTATTATTAGATTTTTGTAGCCGAATTTCAACGAGAATACCAAGAATATCTTTAATTTTGTTTGGTATGTCCTCAAGAAGTTTTTTTGAGTTTTTTAATCCGACAATTTCTCCTTTATCGTTTCTCCCAATAATAATTTTTCCGCCAGATGCATTAGCAAAGCCACAAATCCATTTTAGGTATTCATCTTTCCAAATTTCTTTCCATTCAACGTTTTGACTTTCTTGCATTTAATTTCTTTTCTTACAAAAATACAGATTATAGGGAAACTTATAGGATTTGTCTTTAAATTTTTATTATTACATTATCTTTTTTTTCCTTGCACACAACTTCCTTATAATATCAACATCATCTAACCGCAAAAAATGATGTTTCCCCAATTTTGAATTTTGCTGACGATCATATTTATCCAAAACCAAATAAATGACCCAACTATGATCTTCATTTATAATTCCCTCTTGAAATATTTGAACCGTATCTTTTACCTGATTACAATGACAATTTCGAAGGGCCGCTCTTCTTGGTTTCAATACAAACGATGTGTCGAAAATATAACTCAGAATACTCACAAAGAGAGTTCCCAAAACAATTGATAGCAAGAGTTTTTTGATTCGACTCATATTAACTGTTATTTGAAAGTTTGGTGCCAGCGTGGTAAAAGACCTAAACTTTAGTGCTTAATCGCAAACTCATCAATTAGTCTGATTTTGACACCAACATCGTATATCTAATTCTTCCACATAGTAATTCGGAGGATGTTTTGCCCTTATCTTACATTTGCTTTTGTCTCGTTTGTAATGTAGCCTTGTGCTTTTCCAATCAAGCATTTTTTTTGTTGAATCTGTAGAAAAATGAATTTTGATTGTATCTGTTTCCAAAGGAGCCAGTACAAATGGGAATGGGGGTAAAAAAACACTTTCAATTACATTTTCTTGAGCCTTACTTGAGATAATAGAGAGTGACTGTTCTCCACAATCAAATAACCCAATTGAATCAGTTCTTAAATTTTTAAAAGCAATTGTGTATACGTTGCTATATTTACCATAGATGGAACCTCTATCATAATTTTTTATAGAAAGTATGCAAGCAAAAACACTATCAGAAACGACCTTGGCACAGTTTCCCTCATCTATGTTTTTATTTTCTGTGTCACAAGCAATGGCAGCAATCAAAAAAAATATAAAAAATAAATATTTATAGCCTCTAATAAAAACTATTTGAAATAATAATCTATGATTTTTTTCTTTCATTTTTCATTGTTTTAAAAAAGGTTTATACAAATTCAAACTGCTCGCTGCGACCTGCGGTCGCAATGCGGATATTGGCGTAGGCTTTTAGCCGAAAATGCACTATACCATAGGTTAAAAACCTAAACTTTAGTACGGTTTGCGACTACAAGTTGCACCGAGCAGAAAGTTTTTTATCATGATTTTTCTAATTCAAAACCAACGTCGTGAAAAGCGAATCACTTTCCGATACAAAAATTCCCAAAAATATTATCCAAAAGGTCGTCAGTTGAAATCTCCCCGGTAATCTCACCAAGGTAGTGTAGCCCCCGGCGAATATCCATCGCAATCAAGTCGGAGGGC
>JALVDO010000867.1 GCA_027008975.1 Saprospiraceae bacterium
GCGAACTATTACATTACCTTATGGAGACAAACGACTTTTATTTTTGAGTATTCCATGGGGAGATGTTTCGACGGCGTATTTTACAACGGGCATCCCGAATATTGTGACTTATATGGGCATTGCTCCTAGACAATATAAATGGGTGAGAAGACAAAAGTACTTCAATTGGCTTCTTCGTTTAGAATTCGTTAAAAAAATAGCCCGGAGTAAAATCAATAAAGGAAAGGATGGTCCTACTGTAGAGGAGCGATTTGGCTCTAAAACCATCGTTTTTGGAAAAGTGACCAACAAACAGGGCGACAAAAAGGAAGTGCGCCTCCTCGTGCCCAATGGATACGATGTAACGACAGCGATGGCCATTCGCATTACAAAAAAGATACTGGATGGAGACTGGAAGTCAGGGTATCAGACTCCGGCTTCTTGTTATACGGAGAATCTGATATTGGAATTAGAGGGTGTCAATTGGGAATTGCCTGTATTTTTAATAGAAAAAATAAACAACGATGACGAAATTTAACCGACTTTTTGATTTTATTTACAATCAGCAAAAGGAAAATCCCCTGGAAAAATGTATGGGGCAACGGATAGGTGATAAATGGCAGTTTTATTCAACCGATGAGGTAGTTAATGCCATGGAAGAAGCAGCTGCAGGGCTGTTGGAGTTGGGTGTAAAGCCGGGGGATAAGGTGGCCATCGCCGCTTATAAGAATCGTCCGGAATGGGTGATTATGGATTTGGCCTGCCAGTTGATTGGTGTTATCAGCGTGCCGCTTTATCCGACGATTAGTCCGAGAGAGTACGTCTTTATCCTTGAGCAGGCAGAGGTGCAATATGCTTTTGTCGGTGGGGGAGATTTGGCGGATAAAATCGAAGAGGCAAAAAAAAGCCTGCCTGATTTTAAAGAATGTTTTACGTTTGATGAGCAGGAGGGGAAGCGGTTTTGGAAAGACATTTGGAATGAGACCCGCTCCGAGGAAGTACACAACCTGTCTGAGGGTGTTAAAAGGGATGATTTGGCAACTATTATTTACACCTCCGGGACGACGGGGAATCCCAAAGGGGTGATGTTGTCACACGGGAATATTATCCATGTTGTCATCGAATCGGCAGTGATTGTTCCCGAGGGTTCAAATATTCCTGTACTGAGCTTTTTACCTTTGTGTCATATCTTTGAGCGAGCGGTCGCATACGCTTATTTATACCGGGCTGTTAATATTCACTTTACCGGGACGGATAATCTTGGAGGTGAACAGGGAGACCTCCGCTCCGTGAAGCCGTATTGCTTTTCGACGGTACCCCGCTTATTGGAAAAGGTCTATGAAGCGATTTACAATAAAGGACTTGCCCTGTCGGGCGCAAAAAAGAAGCTGTTCTTTTGGGCACTGAGCCTCACCAAAGATTATGCTTATGATAAAAAATATTCCGGCATGGCTGCCTTTAAGCGGAGGATTGCCGATAAACTGATATTTAGCAAATGGCGGGAAGCACTTGGGGGTAATGTCCGCAGCATTGTGACCGGTTCTGCGCCTTGCCCTGCCAGTATTCTTCAGGTGTTTTCCGCAGCGGGAATCCCCGTAAGAGAAGGCTATGGACTGACTGAAACATCCCCGACTTTGACATTGAATCTTTTGAAGGAGGGGTATGCTATGATTGGAACCGTCGGTCCGGCTATCAAGGATGTAGAGCTATATATCGACGATAGTGATGGCGACTATAAGGAGGGGGAAGGAGAGATTCTTGCCTTGGGGCCAAATATTATGTCCGGCTATTATAAAAACCCTGAAGAGACAGCTAAAGTGTTTAAGGAAATTGATGGGAAAAGGTGGTTCTGCACCGGCGATGTCGGTAAATTTGTCAAAAATGATTATGGTGTTACCTTCTTGAAAATAACAGACAGGAAGAAGGAGTTGTTGAAGACTTCCGGTGGCAAATACGTCGCTCCGGCGCCAATTGAGAACCGCTTCCGAGCCTCCTTCCTCGTCGAGCAAATTATGGTTGTTGGTGACCGCAGGAAGTTTGTCTCGGCACTTATCGTCCCGGCAGAGCCGGCATTGAAAAGCTGGTGCGAAAAAGAAGGAATCCAATGGACGAGCCTGTCGGAAATCATCGCTTTGCCAAGGGTTGTAGCGCGTTATCAACAGGTGATGGATAAATACAACCCTGAGTTTAGCCATATTGAGCAGATTAAGAAATTTAAATTGCTGGCTAACCCATGGGAACCCATCAAAGCTGATGGTTCGAATGCCGAGTTAACGCCGACGATGAAGCTAAAAAGACGGGTCATTCTAGAGAAATTCGAGGCTGAGATTGATGAAATTTATGCATAAGTTAGTTACATTTGTACCAAATAAGAAAATATGACAATACAAGAAGTAACGGAAAAGATTAGGGAGCAAGCCGGCAGGATTGACCCTTTTGGCGCCAGATTGAAATTCGACTTTGGAGAGGACATTGTCTATCTCGATGGAACGGGCAATGAGAATATTGTTTCCAATGAGGATAATGAAGCGGATTGCGTCATCACTACAACCTTGGATACCTTTGATAAAATATCTTCCGGCAAGCTTAATCCCATGATGGCGATGATGACCAAAAAGATTCGAATCAAGGGAGACATGGGTGTAGCGATGAGATTGCAATCTTTGATAAAAGGCTAGGTGGATTAGTTTTAAAGTAAGAGAAATGGCTCCTGTAAGTGGGGTGTAAAAAACAAAATACAAAAATGAAGAATTTATTTGACAAAGAAGTTGCAGGTGAAATAATCAACAGAGTTGGACAATTAAATGTCAATACGACGGGAAAATGGGGTGAAATGAATGTTGCTCAAATGTTGGCGCATTGCAATGTTGCCTTTGAAATGGCTTATGAGAATAAGCATTCTAAACCCAAAGGGATTAGGAAATTTTTGTTGAAGAAATTTGTCAAGCCCATAGTGGTAGGGGAGAAGCCTTTCGCTAAAAATGGTCGTACTGCCCCTGCTTTTTTAATTGCCGATTCAAGGGATTTTAGTAGAGAAAAGGACCGTTTAATCTCCTATGTGAAAAAAACTCAGGAATTGGGCGCTGATTATTTTGATGGCAGGGAGTCCCATTCTTTTGGAAAATTGACAAGTAAAGAGTGGAATAATATGTTTTATAAGCACATTGATCACCACTTGCAGCAATTCGGAGTGTAATTAGTCCTGATCAGAAGCAAACCATTCAGCATAGCTTCTCGCCGTTTCGCGTAGAAACACATTGTGAAGCCGGACATTCTCAGGTAGGTGTTCCAATAGGATTTGTACCATTTCTAAAAGCATGTTTTCACAGGTGGGCTGGTAATCGACGTAGCGTATGCGCTCGTTTATTTTGTCTAAGCCTGCAAATCTCGAATCGCTTTTTAAAATCAGCCAGTGATCAAATTGGTTGATGATGTTGTTTTTGACGATTTTCTTGAGGTCGGCAAAGTCCATTACCATTCCTAGAGTTGTATCACTGGGGTCTTGGCATGGCTCACCTATGATTGTTACATTGAGTTGATAGGAATGCCCGTGGATGTCCTTGCATTTGCCATGATACCCATCTAGCGCATGCGCTGCTTCGAAATCAAATTGCTTGGTAAGCCGAACTTTTTTCATCTGTTTATTTTTTAATAAGCTGTTGAGTTATTTAGCTCTTGAGCTGTTAAGTTATTTAGCTCTTGAGCTGTTAAGTTATTTAGCTCTTGAGCTGTTAAGCTCAACAGCTAAAATAATCATTCCCTTGTGTGTTTAATAATTATTTAATCATGGACACCTCATCTGTTTACTTATTTTATTTGCTGCAAAGGTAATTTTTTTTACATCAATAGGCAATGCCGAGTAATACGAGGGCAATATTTGCTAATACGGATAGCTTTAATTGTTACTCTACCACCTTATAAACGATTATAAAGATGACAAAAGTCACCTTGTAATCTTACGAATGTCATCTTTCAATAATTTTTTGCGTAATACTTTTGCCCTTGTAGAAGGTAAAAGAGAATCTTCCGAGAGGAATACGTACATGAATTCCCCTCCAGAGGGTGTCATAAAAGATTTATTCGGTATAAATTGTTCGATTTTTATTGGTATGGTTAGCTCCTAGTGATTTGGAGCTAACCCTTTTTTGTTATGGTAAGTCTTTTTTTTATTTATGGTTATTTAACAACTTCTATCCCGTAATTCTGTTTTTTATAAAAGGAATCTTACCTTTGTAGCCGCACTTCGAAAAATCCAAGCAATTATCAACAAAATCAACACAAAATATATATGGAGTTTAAAACAGTAAAATTCGCCAAGACCAAGCGGGATGACTTTGGCGCAGTTCTTAATAAGCGCGTTCGAGCTTATTTCAAAGATAATAATATTTCTCGTCATGCCAATGTTACGATGGTTATCAAAACAATTGTCGTCTTTGCTTTGTACTTGGTTCCCTACGTGGTAATGTTGACGGGAGGATTTACGAGTTTTTGGCCTGTTTTGGGGCTTTGGGTTATTATGGCATTAGGTATGGGGGGCATTGGCTTTTCGGTGATGCACGATGCCAATCATGGTGCTTATTCAAAACATGCGTGGGTGAATAAGCTACTGAGTCATTCTTTGGATATTCTTGGGGGGAGTCCTATCAATTGGCAGGTGCAGCACAATGTATTACATCATAGCTTTACCAATATACCCGGAATGGATGAGGATATTGCTCCTCCGACAAAGAAGTTATTGCGTTTTTCACCTTATGAACCTCGTACAAAATTGCAAAAATATCAACACCTCTACGCTTGGTTTTTTTATGGTTTGATGACTTTTACCTGGATTACCAGTAAAGATTTTAGACAAACATCCAGGTTTAGTAGGATGGGGTTGATAAAAAACAGGTCGATTCCAAGATTGGTGTTTTTTCAAGTAATCGCTAAAATTTTGTATTACTTTTTCTTTTTGGGGCTGCCCATCATGTTGGTGGATATTCCGTGGTGGCAGACTGTGCTTGGGTTCGTCACCATGCATTTTTTGGCCGGCGTCGTTTTAGGGATTGTTTTTCAGCCGGCACATGTCGTACCTGAAACGGAATTCCCGGTAGCGAAGGATGGTGCTATTGAAAATGAATTGGCTGTCCATCAATTACTAACAACAGCTGATTTTGCTCCTCGTAATAAACTATTAGGATGGTATGTAGGTGGATTGAATTACCAGGTAGAGCACCATTTGTTTCCGGACATTTGTCATATTCACTATCCACAACTTGCAAAAATTGTGAAACAAACTGCCGAGGAGTTTGGTTTGCCATACCATTGCCAGGATACTTTTGGCGAAGCATTGCGTAAGCATGCACAAATGTTAAAGAAATTGGGAAATGAGGATTTAAATTGGAGTGTGAATTAAAAATAAGGATGGTAAACCTGCCTGAATGCAAGTCATGCGGGCTCCATCTGTTGCCGTTAAGGCAATAAAAAAATAAACAGATGAAAGAAGTATATATCGTATCTGCGGTAAGAACCCCGCAAGGGAGTTTCGGGGGCATTTTGAAAGGGTTTTCAGCGACGCAACTAGGAGCTTTTGCCATCAAAGGAGCGATAGAGAAGGCTGGCATTGACGTCAACGAGGTCAATGAGGTATTCATGGGTAACGTCGTCTCTGCCAATCTGGGGCAAGCACCTGCCCGGCAGGCAGCGCTGAAAGCAGGCATCCCAAATACCGTCCCATGTACAACTGTCAATAAAGTCTGCGCTTCGGGAATGAAGGCGATTATGTTTGCTGCACAAAGTATTCAATTGGGACTAACGGATGTTGTTATTGCCGGTGGTATGGAGAGCATGACCAATATACCTTATTATGCGCCGACCAACAGATGGGGGGCGAAATACGGTGATGGCACTCTCGTGGACGGCTTGGCAAAAGATGGGCTCACAGATGCCTATGATGGTAATGCGATGGGCGTTTGTAGCGACGCGACTTGTGTGAAATACGCCATTTCGCGGGAGGAGCAGGATGCTTATGCTATTCGCTCTTACAAGCGTGCTGCTGCAGCGACGGAGCGGGGATGGTTTGCTGATGAAATCGTCCCGGTGACTGTCCCACAGCGGCGCGGAGATCCGATTATTGTTACCGAGGATGAGGAATTTAAGCGGGTGAATTTTGATAAAGTGGCTTCCTTGCGCCCTGCTTTTGGAAAGGATGGCACAGCAACGGCTGCCAACTCTTCTACTCTAAGTGATGGCGCTTCAGCATTGGTACTCATGAGCAAGGAAAAGGTAGAACTGTTGGGATTGAAACCAATCGCTAAAATATTGGGATTTGCGGATGCAGCCCACGAGCCACAGTGGTTTACGACGGCTCCGACCAAGGCGGCACCTTTGGCATTGAAGCGCGCTGGGGTTGATATTAAAGATGTCGATTACTTTGAAGTAAATGAAGCATTTGCTTCCGTTCCGCTTGCTTTCGCAAAAGAGTTAGGTATCGATGAAAGTCGAATGAATGCATTCGGCGGCGGTGTTTCTATCGGGCACCCATTAGGCTCATCCGGTTCGCGAATCGTTGCTACACTAATTAACGTCTTACGACAAAAAGATGGGAAAATCGGCTTGGCAACGCTCTGCAATGGGGGTGGCGGCGCTGCTGCTATTGTTGTAGAAAGAGTTTAATTCGGATAGCCGAGTTTAGTGATTCTTTGCGCCCCTTGCGAGAACCTTAGCGTGCCTTTGCGAAACCTTTGCGCTCCTTAGCACCGGTACGTGCCCAGCCTGCCCGTATGGGTATGGGCGGGAAAAAAATGATTTAATACAAAAATAATTACCAAATTATAATAGTAAAAAATGTCACAAAAAAATTCATTGGAGCAATTTGCTCGACGACACAATGGAGTAGGTATAGGGAGAGATTTGGATGA
>JALVDO010000868.1 GCA_027008975.1 Saprospiraceae bacterium
CGACACCGCCGTTGTTGTCCGCATCTCCGGGGAGCACCTGCGCCTGAAGTGTGGTACCTATAATTGTCAGGCTGAGGAGGACAATCAAACGGCTTATAAGCGTATCGTTATTTTTTTGCATTAGCATAGTGGTTAATTTGCATCTTTAAATTTGCCATTTTCCTTTTGATGGTGTAAAAGTATACCCCTTCTTGTCAGAATTCAATTACAAATAAAGTCATTTATCGTGAAAAAGATTATAGTTTTATTTTAAATTTAGTTTTTAAATATTTGATAATCAATGTTTAAAAAATGTATTATTATATAAAAAGTCGTAATAAATACTCAAATTTTTGAAGTTGTTTTTTTACTTTTGTCTCAAAATTGTCTGAAATATGCAAAACAGTAAGCTGATATTGCTTTTCAAGCACCTCGATCCGTCTGATTTGGTGCCTTTGTCCAAGTTTGTCGTTTCTCCCTTTTTCAATCACAAAGAGGAGCCGCGACGTTTGTTTGAGTATCTCAAAAAACAATATAAAAGAAATCGCCTTCAGAAAGGAGTGGGGAAGCACCGGATTTATAATGAAATCTTTCCGAAGGAAGCTTTTGATGAGAAGCGATTGAAGTACGTTATGAGCGATCTTCTTCATCTTTTACATAGATATATTGCTATTTCCCGGTTTGAAAAAGACGGAATAGCTCCGAGGCTTTACCGTTTGGATTTTCTGACTGAAGGACAGTTGGAAAAAGACTATCGCCGCGAATTGCGGTTGGCAGAATCGGAACTATCTCAACTAGCGGAAACGGATAAAAAATATTTTCAGGCTTTTTCCCTTTTGGAAAAGGAGGAAAGATACGCGCAGGCATTGGATAAGAGGGAGCGTCAAACGTCTTTGTTGCAGCAAGGAATGGATCAACTTGATGCTTTCTACTTTTTGAAAAAATTGCGCTATTTGTCCTCGATGTTGAATCAAGAAACGATTATTCCTGACACCTTTGATAAATTTATGATGGAGGAATTGGAGCGTGTCATTTATAAGAGCAGAAAACCCGATGGGAAACTCATATCTTTGTACAGGGAACTATTTCTCCTACTGAGAACGGATGATGAGAATCATTTTGAAAACTTTAAAAAAGGGCTAGATGCCAACCTGTCGGCATTGGATAATATTGAGGCTAAAATGTTGTTTTACTTCGGAATAAATTTTTGCATTAGAAAGATTCGAAACGGGGAAAGTCGCTTTGCGTCCGACATGATGGATTTTTACGCAAGGGGAATGGAGGAAGGATATTTGCTTTCCAATGGAGAAATTTCTCCCCTGCATTTCAAAAACATGGTGCAGTTGGGTATTGGACTAAAGCGTTTTGGGTGGTTAGAGGGATTTATTGAAAAATATCATCGCTTATTGCCCGAAGAGCACATCGAAGGAGCTTATCATTACAACCTCGCTGAGCTGAATTATGCAAAGGGAAATATTGACAAAGCTTTTAGGCATCTGAATTTAAGTGAGTTTACAAATATTCAGTACAACCTTGGAGCAAAAATTCTTTTGCTAAGGATGTATTTCGAGGAGGGGGAGACGGAAGCTCTCCTCTCATTGTTGTCCTCTTTTGAGATATATCTAAGACGAAATAAAAAACTTACCAACGAAGCCAAAAGT
>JALVDO010000869.1 GCA_027008975.1 Saprospiraceae bacterium
ATATCCTGTACCTAACGCCCCAGCGGGGCACAATATGGGCAAACGCCCCAGAGGGGCGCAATATGGATAAACAATGAATAGTTATTTAAAAAAATATTTACTGCCAATCATCCTGCTACTGTTCGTTTCACAGCAGGCAACCGGACAAATATCACCTGGCGAACTCTCGGCACCACACGCTCAACTCGAAGGGATGAGCAATTGCACCCAATGCCATGACTTGGGTAAAAAAGTCTCCAACGACAAATGTCTCAATTGCCACAAGGAAATCAAGGCACTCGTAAGAAAAAAACGAGGCTATCACGCCAACACCGTCGTCCGCAAAAAGGATTGTTTCGATTGCCATAGCGAACACCACGGGCGCAAATTCAAAATGATTCATTTCGACGACAAAGGTTTTGGCCACAAGCTAACCGGATACAATCTCGAAGGGAAACACAACCGTATTGATTGCAAGAAATGTCACACTCCCGAGAACATCGCCGACCCCAAAATCAGAAAGCGCATAAAAACCTACCTTGGGTTAGATGACAAATGCCTCAGTTGCCACGATGATTACCACCAAAAGACCCTCTCAAAAGATTGTAAAAAATGCCACAATTTTGAAGCCTTCAAACCCGCCAAAAAATTTGACCACGACAAGGCAAAATACAAACTCACCGGCAAGCACGTCGATGTCGATTGTGTAAAATGCCATAAAGAAGAACAGCGAAACGGCAAAGACTTCCAGGTCTTCACAGGGCTAAAATTCAACGATTGTGTCGCCTGCCATGAAGACCCACACGAAAAGCGAATCAAAGGCGATTGCAAGCAATGCCACGTCGAAGAGTCCTTCAAAACCTTTTCAGGAAGGAAAAAATTTAACCACAACAAAAGAACCAAATTCAAATTGCGCGGAAAGCACAAGCGGGTTCGTTGCTTTGAGTGCCATAAGCGGAGTCACGATGCCAAACGGGTGTTTAACGACCGGAAAGGAGTAAGAGAAAACCAGTGTGCCGTCTGCCACGAAGACAAACACGAAGGCAAATTCGGTGACGACTGCGCCAAATGCCACAAGGTGAGTTCATTTACCGACCTGAAGAGTATGGATTTCTTCGACCACTCCGTGACAGACTACGCCCTTGAAGGCAAACACATCGATGTGGATTGTAAAAAATGTCACAAGACAAAATTTACCGACCCCATCGACTTCTCCGCCTGCAAAAACTGCCATGAAGACTATCACAAGGGCGAATTGGCCAAAAATGGAGTCTCGCCCGACTGCGTAGAATGCCACTCTCTAAAGGAAGGGTTTGATTACAGCCTTTACACCCTGGAGCAGCATCTACAGACCGACTTCCCACTTGAAGGCAGCCATTTGGCAACGCCTTGTTTTGCTTGTCATATTAGTGAGGACGATGATAGGTGGAAGTTCAAAAATATTGGTAGTCGATGCGTTGATTGTCATGATAACATCCACAAGGACTACATGAGCGAAAAGTATTATCCCGAGGAAAACTGTGAAGCCTGCCATACAACGGAAGCCTGGGCAGCTATCGAATTCGATCACGACAAAACAGACTGGAAGCTCGAAGGTAAACACAAAAATGTCGCTTGTCGGGATTGCCATTTCGATGATGAAGCCAGCCATGGAGCGGGCGCTACACCTGCCCAGGTTTTCAAAGGCTTAAAACAGGAGTGTTTTGATTGCCATGACAATGTCCATGATGACCAATTCGCTGAAAATGGTGTAACAGATTGCAAGCGCTGCCATGTGCCCACGGGCTGGAAGCCTGAAAATTTTGACCACAGCACCACCAAGTTTCCGCTCGAAGGCGCACACGCAGATGTCGCCTGTGCGGAATGCCACAAACCGACGCTAAAAGACGGCAAAAAATTTACAGACTACAAAATCAAAAAATTTGAATGTATAGATTGTCATCAATAGGTAACGAGTGCATTTTACTGATAGCCACGTGGTGTATTTGCTTGCCGCAAATAGCCCATGCACAATCTCCACACGGAGAATCGCTCGGGAAGATGGATTGTGTCGTCTGCCACAATCCCGACGGTTGGGAAATAGCAATGGACACCTTCCGATACGACCACGGCACCACCTTTCCTCTTGAAGGGAGGCATTTGTCTGTTGATTGTCGCGCCTGTCACTCGTCTTTGGTGTTCTCTGAAGCTCCCATGCAGTGTGTGGATTGTCATGAAGACATGCACAGTGCTTCTGTTGGGAATGATTGTACCCGATGCCACGATACCGATAACTGGCTAGTCGATGACACCCCGGAAATACATGAAAAAAATGGCTTTCCACTCGTAGGCGTTCACGACAATCTGAGTTGTATCGACTGCCATCGGTCGGAGACCGGATTGCGCTTTGATAGACTCGGAAATGATTGCATCAATTGCCATAGTGATGATTACCAAAGTACCCAAAGCCCTAATCACACCGATGTCGGATATTCTGCCGACAACTGCACCAACTGCCACGACCCTTTTTCAACAGGCTGGACTGCCGGTGAAATCAACCACAACTTCTTCCCATTGACGCAGGGACATAATATTCAGGATTGTCAGCAATGCCACCTGACTGACAAATACTCGGATGCCTCTCCGGAGTGTATTTCCTGCCACGAGGACAACTTCAATAACACCAATAATCCGGCTCATGTTGCCGGTGGTTTCCCGACAGAGTGCACCCTTTGTCACACCACCGAGCCGGGCTGGGCTGCAACCGCTTTTGGTGACCATGATGACCAATATTTCCCCATTTATTCAGGGAAGCACAAAGGTGAATGGAATCAATGTACCGACTGCCATACCAATAGTGGCGATTTCTCTTCCTTTAGCTGTATTGATTGTCATGAGCACAGTAACCAAGCCGGGCTTACCCGCGAACACAACGAAGTCAGTGGCTTTGATTATGAAAGTAATGCCTGCTACCAGTGCCATCCGAAAGGAGAGGAGTAAAAAGGTACTTGTTGGGTGATAATCTTGTGTTGAAGTTCTACCTTAATTTAAAGAAAAGCTTTTCGTTTATTTTGTATATTTCGTTTATTTTGCATATCTTTGTAGCAGAATAAATTAAATTCAATAAGATGGAATATATCGCAAATATAGATAGGCCTTCAAAAGAAGAGCGAAAAATAGCAATGGAGTCGTATAATGCTTTGGCAGAGGCTCTTGAACAATTGCACACAAAAAATCCTGAAATAGAAATTGAAGAAACACAGGATAAAATTAAGGTTCCGTTAAAGGCATTAAAACTTCTCGCCAAAATATTAAAGGTAACCAGTCAGGGGAAACCAATTTCGATTGTGCCAATTGCTACAGAAATGACGACTCAGGCTGCTGCAGAATTGTTAGGCTGCTCGCGACCACATTTGGTGAAATTATTAGAAAAAGGAGAAATAGATTTCACTAAAATTGGAAAGCATCGACGAGTAAAATATGAAGATATAGTTGCTTACAAGAAAAAAAAGAAAGCCGAGCAAAAAGAAATGCTCATCAAAATTATGGCAGCAGACGAAGAATCAGGATTATATGATACATAGCACGAGATTTATTTGTGTTTTAGACACGAATGTTATTTATCCAATTGAGATTCGAGATTTACTGTTTTGGTTTGCACATGATGATTTATTTATACCAAAGTGGAGTAAACACATATTTGATGAGTGGGAAATTGTCATGAAAAGGAAGGGAGTAAGTGAAAAAGAAATAAAAAAACGAATTAACTGGACAAATTTGGCATTCCCAGATGCTTTGGTCGAAAACTATGAATTGCTGATAGATAACTTAGAGTTACCAGACCCTAAAGATTGTCACGTTTTAGCAGCAGCAATCAAAACAAACGCGAACATTATCGTGACAAACAATTTGAAAGATTTTCCTGAAAAATATCTTGAAAATTTCGGATTGGAAGTGAAAAGTGCAGATGACTTTTTGACAGAAATGGTTGATTTGAACCAAGAAATGGCTGTGAATTCATTTAGAAAATTAGTCATGAATAGGAGAAATCCAAATTTAGATGAATATCAAGTATTAGATTCATTTCGAAGAAATGGATTGACAAATACCGCAAATTATCTTCATGTATTGATTTTAAAAATTAAGTAAGTGGTCAAAATTAGGTCATCATAAAATTGCGTTAGATTTTAGCCTAAATCAAGGCGCAAAAACTGCGCATAGCCAAAGCTACGTAAGGGTTTTTGCAACACAGAGTTAGGCTGAAAGATAATACAAGTTTATAGGTGATTTAATTTGAACACTTACTTATAAGAAAAGATAAGAACAAACAGTATAAAAACACTTACAATGAAAAAACACATCAAATTAGGATTATTTACCATTTCCATAAACGCTCTTGCAGCACAATCAACAAGTAATTTACTATTCAAATCATCGTTTGATTATAATGTCGTTGTTGACAAAACAGTCAGTTGGAATCACCATCTCAATGGAACAGATACCCTTACTAATTTCACTTTCCCAAATGACTTGCCGGGAAATTTCATAGAAGATTATTTTAATTATGTAGTGGGCGATATGGATAATTATTTTGAATACGCAAATGCCGAAATTGTCAGTACAACCGGATATGATGGCAATCCAACTAATGCACTATATATAGAATTTATAAAGGATGATCCGGATTTCACCTCCTACTCAAGAGTTCAATATGTTATGTATGGGGATAGTCTATCTGATAATGCCGTTCAGCGAATGAACCAAGGATATGTGAAATACAAAATCAAAACACACCTTGACCACAATGATACAATATCTGATTGGAGATTACCAATAGAATGGAAAGATATGGACGATGATGGTTTTAGAATGGGACTTTATATCTATGATTCAAACACATCTTCACCTTATTGGGTAGTAAAAGGACAATATATGATAGATGGCGAATTAGGGGATGACGTTTGGCAATTTGATAATTATGACATTCCTGTTATCGAAGATGACTGGTTTGAATTAGAAGTATATTGGTACGGACATCCGGATTCAAATATAGGAAGATTGAAGGTGGCAATTGATGGACAAATATTATTCGATGTAACAAATCAGACAAAAGACCCTGATAACCCAAACAAAATGTTCTACTTTATGCCATTTAAAGTTTATGGAACAGTTGGGTATTCTTGGATAACTGATTTTGAATATTGGAACATTCCGCCATCAAGTAGTATATTGTACGAAAGTTCATTAGATGTAGAGAATGAGGATAAACTTTCAAATTTGGTTGTTTTTCCTATTCCGACCAATAGCGTTTTAAATTTTCCCGTTAATAATTTAGGTTTGGAATACAAAATATTTACAGCTTCAGGGGAGATTGTTAAAAAAGGAGTTCTTGAAAATCAAATGATAGATGTTTCTTCTCTGGAAACCGGAATTTATTTTATAGCGTATTTCGATAAAACTGATAACATTAAACATTGTGCAAAATTTATAAAAAACTAAGGGTAACAACCGCCACCTCGCCGAGACACCACGAACAGCGACTACAGACCGTTATTCAAAAATACCATGTAATTCGCCTACTGTTTCAGTCATTTTTCTTACCTTTGATTAAATTTTAGGACGAAAGTGACCCATGACGATTCAAGAGATTAATTATCAACTCATAGAGACAGACGAGCAATTACGACAATTTGCTGAAGAAAACAAAGGCATCCAATGGATGGGATTTGACACCGAATTTGTAGGAGAAAAGCGATTTTACACCCTACTCTGTCTCATTCAGATTTCGACAGAAAACGGTTATTATATCATAGATCCTTTTGGGGTGAAGGATATGACGCCCTTTTTGGAGATGATGACCAATGAGGCTATCCTGAAATTTACCCATGCCGGAGAAAACGACTACAAATTGTTGTATTCTATCTATGGCATTGTTCCTAAGAACATCTTTGACACCCAAGTCGCCGCCGGATTTGCCGGTTACCGATACCCCATTTCTTTCAAGGGGCTTGTCGAAGGAGAACTGGGCATCTCGCTAAAGAAAGGATATGCCATGACTGATTGGCAACAGCGCCCTATGTCCAAAAAGCAAATCGAATACGCCCTCAATGA
Source organism: Saprospiraceae bacterium (assembly GCA_027008975.1). Lineage (GTDB taxonomy): Bacteria > Bacteroidota > Bacteroidia > Chitinophagales > Saprospiraceae > JALVDO01. Next base: position 6,070 of record JALVDO010000869.1, read on the forward strand.
TGTAACACCACTCTATCGACTATGGCAATCACTCACAAAAAAACTAAAAGCCGCCAATCGCTACGATTGGGCAATGGAAGAAATCGCCATTTTTGAGGATGTTAATTACTACCGCCAGGATCCCGACAAGGAAGCCATTAGCAGCAATATGATGAAATCCCTCAAATTGCAGGAGCGTCTCTTTTTACTCCGCCTCCTCCGTTGGCGAACAGAAAAGGCCATGGAGAGAAATTACTCCAAGGAGATGATTCTGCCCAACAAGCAAATCAGCCAAATCGTGCGTTCTGTGCCATCGGGGGTCAAAGGCATTAAAGGCAACAGGCATATCTCACCGAGATTTTCCAACCGCTACGCCGAATTCTTTTACAAGCTGTACTCCCAAAAGAGCACCAAAGAGGAAAGAGCAATTTTAGAAAAAATAAAAAGAGAAGACGTCCTGACACAGGAAGAAGAAGTCTTGATTGAGTTTTTATACCTATTGGTCAAATATCGCTGCATCGAAGAGGATATTTCTACCTCTTTGGTCATTGCCAAAAGCGGTATCAAGAAACTATCAACTGATAAGGCATTACTCGAAAAATTCAGGAAATCAAAATGGAAAAGAGCCTTCCTCGGTGAATCGCTCTTCAAGTGGCTACAGGCACCACACAAGCTGAAAATCATCGTCAATAACAGCACGATTGAAATCGTTGAAAAATGAAGCCTTCCGACCAAAATATCCTTTTGAAAGTCGAAGGACTAAGGGTCGTATTTCGACAAAATAACGGACAGCATCTCACTGCCGTCAACG
>JALVDO010000870.1 GCA_027008975.1 Saprospiraceae bacterium
TTGCCTTCAGCTTTCCAAAAATGTCGGTATTGACCTCCTCTTTCAGCTTTATGTCCAAAATCACAAAATTGTTGTTGTCGAGCAGGGAGTTTTTGTACTTTTGGTTTTGCTCATTGGTTCTCAATTCAACACTTTTGATATTCTCCGGAGATAGGCTCTGCGTGATTAGCGCCGCTCCATTATCCGAGACTTCCTCTCCATTGATGATTACCTTTTGCACTATTTTTCCATTGACTTTTATCTCTCCGTCTTTTTGAACCTCGAATCCGGGCATCTTTCTCAAGACATCCTCCAAGGACTCGTCCGACACGTCCGTCCAATGAGACACACCGTAAATGATGGTATCTTCTTTAACAATGATAGGGGGTTGCTCTGCAGTCACGATTACTTCCTGCAAGTCATTGACTTGCTCCTTCAGATGAATATTAACAGAGACTGTCCGATTCTGATTTCTTTCGATGAAAATCGCCTGCTCGTAAGGTGCATAGGTCAGGCTTTGAGTCCTCAATAAGAAAGCTCCTGTTTTATCCCCGAGATTCAGTAAATAATGTCCATCATCATCCGTATCCGAAAAGGTCACTATCTCCCCGGAAGGCATCTCGTAAAGAATAACCTGAACGTAGGGTGCCGCTTTCCCATCAGCCATATTGGTGACGGTACCCTCAATTTGGCTTTGCCCGGCAGCGGCTTCTGAAAAAAGACAAAATAGCGTTAACAGCGCAAAAAAATAACGGTTGGTAATCATGGTTTTGCGTTTTTTGTGTGATGAATGAATTTTTAAAAATTAAAGACCAAAGTAAAAGAAAGATGAGTAAAATAAAAATTACAAGAAACAGGTAATTTCATTGATTAATGCAACTACCTGCTTCTACATTTTTTTCATTGACTAAAGACGTTACGCATTTTGCCATCTACTTTTCTTTTTGATTTCTTATGCTTCCGACGCGAAGTTTTAGTTTCGTCTAATTGTGCCAGTTCCTTGATATTCGGAGCTTCATCCAAGAGAGAGACCTCAGTCGCAAAATAAAGAACGCCCGAAGATTCCTCATAGTAATACTCCAGAATAACACAGGTCCTGCTGTACAAGGCAAATCGGGCGCAAACCAAGCAACTACATACCCTCCCACGTAGGGGTTTTTTGAGACGGCAGTTGCCTTTATCACTTTATATCCTAAGACCTCCTTTGTTTCATTGGTAATATGCCAGTCATAAGCTTTTGCGGTACTTTCGGTAATATTGTTTTTCTTTTTCGTCAAATCAACATCGATAATTTGTAGAGAATTAGTATTAAAGTACCTCCTATCATCTCTTTCGGGGACAGTAATCCGGTATCCTTCTTCCGTTGTGACTACAACTTTTTCATTTTGTCTGATAAAAACCGCCTCATCACCGTTAATATATAGGTGAAAATCGGAAATTTTTGGCGTGTAAGTCCCAGTGTAATTATAAGAAATTTTTAAAGTGCATTGGGCGCTCGCCGTAATAGCAATTACGGAAATAAAAAAAATACTAAATAATTTTGTTAACATGATTTTTATGTTTTGTGTGATGTTAAAAATGTTCTTTAACTGAAAAGTGAGCCTTTTATAAAAGGCCCACTTCCCATTTGTTAATACCGCTTTTATGATTCTTGAGC
>JALVDO010000871.1 GCA_027008975.1 Saprospiraceae bacterium
TATCATCCCCTGCCGATTCAGGGAAGTTGGCGACTTCAGCGAAGGAATGGCAAAGGTCAAAATCGGCGGGAAATGGGGATTCATCGACAAGCAGGGAAACGTCGTGATAGACTTCAAATACAAAAGCGTAGGCAACTTCCACAACAACCTTACCTGGGTCAAAAAAGATAACGGCGTCTATTATATCAACAAAAATGAATCCGTCGTCATTGCTGAGAAGTTCGACCGGGCTTACGACTTTAAAAACGGCATCGCCCGCGTTGTCAAAAACGGAAAATGGGGACTCATCGACACACTCGGAGCGATACAGCTCAAATACAAATATAAATTCATTGGTGAGTTTGACGACAAAGGGCTAGCCATTGTTAAATACGGGCGCTCCATCGTCAGTTACGGCATCATCAACGAAAAAGGCGAGAAACTAACCAAACGGGATTTCATCAAAATACATCCCTTCTACGAAGATATGGCCGTCGTCAAAAACGAAACGGGATTTGGTTATATCGACCGCACGGGGAAGGTCGTCATCCCTTGTAAATTCTCCAAGGCATCGGATTTTCACGAAGGGCTGGCATCGGTCACGCTCAATGGTAGTTGTGGTTATATCTCCACTAGCGGAAAACATATTATCGACTTCGAGTTCACCCGGTGTCAGGATTTTGAGGAAGAAAAGGCAGTCGTTTATCAGGGGCTAAGGAAAGCCGGTGTCATCAAAAAGGATGGAAGCTTTCTCATTAAGCCCAGCGTCAATAGATTACTCAAATTCAAGGAGGGAATCGGGTTGGTAAGAGACAGCAAATACCGCTTTTACTACATTACCGAGCGCACAGATCACACCTCCGGATACTACCAGAAAGCGCGCCCCTATAATCATGGCGTTGCCGTTGTACAAATCAATAAAAAGTGGGGTGTCATCAACCAAAAAGGCATCACCATTATTCCTCCCAAATACGACCAAATCGGACACTTCCACAATGGCTACGCCAAGGTGATGATTAAGAAATTTAGCGGACTGAGCAACCTCGACGGCGAGTTAATAGCCCCACCCAATTACGAGTTTATCGCCTATGCCGGCAATGGCCTTTTCCGTGCAGAACAAGGCGACAAAATTGGCTACTTCAATGACCTTGGAGAGTGGATTTGGGAGATGAAGAAGTAAAAATCACCAAACAAAAACTCATCGAAGCAAAACAACGCCACCCGATTGAAGCACAGAAGAGCCGTCTACCAATTTTACGCTAAGGATATAAGTATAATAACCCGTCGGCTGTGGCTTGCCATTTGCTAGCCCATTCCATCCATTCTTGAAGGTATTGGGTTGAAAGTTCTTATTTTCAAAAACCAAATTACCCCAACGATTAAATATTTGAATGTATTCTATTTCTTCAACTGAAACTCCTGCATTGATAGAAAAAATATCATTAATACCATCATCATTGGGAGAGAAAGCATTGGGAATATAAACATCTTTTACTTCATCTACATAGATGGTAATGGAATCCGTCGCCGTACAGCCGTTATTATCAATTACCGTCGCGGTATAAGTCTCGAAAGGCATGGTAACAGGATGTACATAAACGGAAAAACAACCATCGCAGTCCGGAATTCTCGGCGACCATGATACAGATTGT
>JALVDO010000872.1 GCA_027008975.1 Saprospiraceae bacterium
ATCGATTTCTGCTATTCGGACAGCCTTCTCAAATTTACGGGCAAAGTCCGTCGCCTGAAGCGAATCGCAGGCATTTGCCAGCGCCTCGACGGGGCACTCAACGGATACGTGTACCAGACATTCCGGCGTGAAATTGGAGAGAATTGCCATGATGATAACAATATCCTTGTGCTGCTCGGAAATGGCGGGATGGTTTTCGATAAATTCTTCGAGGCTGTAGCCAAATTGTTCCAGTACGGAATTGATGAAGTTGGCACCCATAGAGTCGCAGGTCTCGAAACTGACCATGAGTTGGTAATAATTGGGTTCGAGGTGGGACATGTCTTTTAGCTCAATATCTAGAATACCCCCGCCCCGTTTTTCCATGTTTTCAGTCAGGTGCGCAACATCAGATAATAATTTGTGCTCCAGCGCTCCAAATAATTTTCGCAATTGCCTAATATCTCCATTCCAGGTGAAGTGCACCTGTCCTAATTTTTTGGTAGAGCGCACCTCGGTATGAAAACCACCTTTCCCCAACCAAAATTTAGCGGCACTGGAAGCGGCAGCGACGACCGAGCTTTCTTCTACTACCATCGGGACGGCATAGCACTTGCCATTGACCATCAAATTCGGAGCAATACCATATGGCAAATAAAAATTACTGATGGTATTCTCACTAAAGCCGTCAAAGACGGATTGTAGTTCTTCGTCTGTATGGTCAAAACTTGCCAACGCTTTTGCAACGTCTTCCTGTTCAGGAAGGTAATGCTGCTGAAGCCATGCTATTTTTTCCTGCTTCGAAAGTTTGGAAAAGCCCGATATTTTTTTGTCGTTCATCTTATTTTACCCTTAAAAATGCCGTTGCCATTTTGTACCCTTCAATCTGCTGTCGGATATAATCTGCCAATTGTTGATAATCACCAAGTGCATAGGTCAGGAAGGCAGATGCCTGTCCGTAAACAGCAGGTAATTTGCATCGCTCGACAAGGTAGTAACCATCCAGATAATTTTTTATACCTCCCGAAGCAATTATTGATTGGCACCGCACCAAATCTCCTAATTCTGTTATCAATTCATTTATCCAGTCAACCATTTCCGTGGCGGTATGCCCCACCGTAATCATGTCAATATGGGGATTTATTTTTGCGTTTTGGGTACGTAGCAATTCCAGTTTTGAAAAATTAGTCCCGCCGGCAGCACCTAGCTCTATTGCGACAAGTGGCATTTGCAACAATACTTTCAGACTCTCCCTTCCCATTCCCTGTCCCACTTCTTTAACAATAAGGGGAAGGTTTGGGCGGCTTTCCAATAACTCCATGATGGTGTGAATCGGTGGTCTTTGAAGCCTATCGCCCTCCGGCTGTATCCACTCCTGAAATGGATTAACGTGTATAATAAGCCCATCCACCCGAAGTAGGCCGAGCATTTCATCTATTCGTTCCAACTCATTTGCAGCAATTAATTGTTCTAGTTGAGCAATGCCCAAATTGGCAAAAAAAGGTGCTTGGTCTCCAATAATATCACGAAAATCAAAATCTTCTATTCGCTCCCTGCCGTATAACAACGACCGGCACGAACCCAATCCCATTCCCAAGCCAAATTCAGCACAGGCACGAGCGAGGTTCTCATTGATCACTTTTGCCTTTC
>JALVDO010000873.1 GCA_027008975.1 Saprospiraceae bacterium
GATGTGGTGGCTATTGCCCAAAACGTCACCCGGACGCTTAATTATAAAAACCATCCCTATGGTATCATCGCCAATAGCTTTGCCTTCGAGCATTTAACGGCGGGGGATTTGCAAAAATATTACGAGGAAAATTTCGCACCCTCTGTGACCAGAATTAGCATTGTCGGCAATTCGGATTTTGAGGAAATCAATCATATTGTAAATAGATATTTTGCAGGATGGAAAGATAAAACCTTCTCCATCCGCTACATCAAAAAGAGCAAGCCGCCGCAGGAATTTAGTGTGCACTTCGCCACTACTATTGATACCGGACAGGCGGTACTTGTACTTACTCACCCGGTCAGACTACGTCCCTATGGACCTCATCATCTAACCACTGACCTCCTATCTTTTGTTTTACAGGCACAAATGGATAGTATTTTTGGTAGTAGGGGAGTGGAGGTAGCATTTCGATTGCTAAAAGACCCCAATATGGGGCAATTGTGCATTCGGCTCCGGTTCCCTGCGCGTCAATTTTCAAAATTACTGCCTCTTTTCGACCAATGGATAAAGGATATTGAACAATTTCCCCTTACGGAGAAAGCATTTTTGCAATACAAAAAACAATGGATTCAAAAGCGACTTTCCGATGCAGGAAAAACGGACGTGATTGCGGCAGCAGGGATAGATATTTTGAGGTTTAAAATGGCTAAAAAATACTATCAGGATAGTCTTGCTTATCGCAAAATTCGATTGGCTGAAATCCGTGCCGCCGCTAGGATTTTCATTCATCCACAACAGGCTTACTTCATAGCTGTCGCACCGGATGAGTACCGGAATGCCATCCATGCACATTTTCCTAAACAGATTATTCATCTACACGATTGTCTTGGGAAAGAGCAATTTCCGTTTAGCATCAATACATCAAAAATCGACGCTCAGGTAATCCTGAAAAGCTATCTCGACGCCATTGGTGATTCTACTGTTATCGACAATTTACGTAGCATTTCCTATGTTGGGGAGGGACAATTTGGCAGGAAGAACTTTTTGGTGAAATACGAAAAGAAAACACCAGGCAAACTTCATGTTCTACAATTCCTCGATGGGAAACTGACAAAAGAAATCCGGTTCGATGGTACTAATGCTTACGTTTCCCGTAAAGGGGAAAAACAAAAAATACCCCTTGCTCCGACGAAAGAAATAGCCTACCGAGCTTGTATTTTTCCGGAAAGAGAAGCCCTCAACGGCAACTTTAGCCCTCAATTCATAAAAACCGAGGCGGGGAGCTATGTTATTGAATTCAACATTGCTCGTGGTGTCAAAAGACGTAATTATTACGACAAAGAAACGGGCTTGAAGACCAAATCCGTCCTGATGAGAAACAACGCTATCATCGAGGAGCAGTACGAGGATTACCTGCCAACGGGCGGCATCCTTTTTCCTACAAAAATTATTACCACCAATGCCAGAAGAAAGAAAATCAAATATCATCTGTCCGACATACAGCTCAATCCTGATATTCCCAATAGCAATTTTGATTTTAAAAAGTAAATCCCGTACCTTGTCCTCGAAAAGGGATATAATATATGATTCAGGTATATGTTACAGGCGGTACATTTGATAAAGAATACAATTACATCACAGGGGAACTGTACTTTAAAGATACTCATCTTGCCCAAATGTTCGAAAGGGGGCGGTGTACCCTTGATATTGATATCAAAACATTGATGATGATAGATAGCCTCGAAATGACTGAGGAAGACCGCGAAATAATTGCTCATAATTGCAGAAGGACGAAGGCAGAAAATATTATTATCACACACGGAACAGACAGGATGGTCGAGACGGCAAGATATTTGGCTTCTTTGTCTATCAAAGGTAAGACCATCGTGCTGACAGGAGCTATGGTTCCCTATGCCTTTGGTACATCCTCTGACGGTTTTTTTAATCTGGGAAGTGCACTCGCATTTGCACAGGTACTCGGTGAGGGGGTTTACATTGTCATGAATGGTCGCTATTTTGAGTGGGATAGTGTAAAAAAGAACCGGAAAACAGGATTTTTTGAAGAAATATAATCAACTGTTATGAATGCACTTGGACTCATCTTGGAAATTTTACTATTAGCTTTTGCTGTTTACATTTATCTATTTGCCATCGGCGTGGTAATGAAAAAAGAAAGCCCCAAAGGAGCCAAAGCCGAAGAACTCCGCAAATCGAGTGGCAGGATTTTGAGAATTCTTTCCCTGTTACTCGCAGCCATGATGCTCGTCAATATTTATTTGCATATTGTCCAGTGGTGAATGATTTTTTCGGAACTTTTTTTACTTTTCTTTTGTTTTTTATCCAATTCCCTTATCTTTGCGCTCGCTAAAAGCAACTGCGCCACCGGCTCTCTTTGAAAGCCGAAATCACACAAACGGAGGAGTGGCAGAGCGGTTGAATGCACCGGTCTTGAAAACCGGCATACTCGAGAGGGTATCGGGGGTTCGAATCCCTCCTCCTCCGCAAGCTTAATTCACATCAAAGCCACTTAAAAAGTGGCTTTTTTGTTTCAGGACAAAGCCGTTCCAAGTGAGCTTGGATAAGGATTTGTTCTGAAACAAAAATCCACCTGGCGGGTGATGTGAATTAAGTTTTAAGCCCCCCACCTCGGGGATCAACGAAGTTAATCCCTCCTCCTCCGCAAAGCTTAATTCACATCAAAGCCACTTAAAAAGTGGCTTTTTTGTTTTCCAACCTTTATTAGCTGCCTGTTTCCCACAGGCTGCTAATTTTGTCTGATTTAAGGCATTGGAAAACAAAAAAAGCAGCCCGCAGGGCTGCTTTTTTAACTAAAGTGGAGGCGGCGAGATTCGAACTCGCGTCCAGAGAAAGCATTGAAGAGCTTTCTACATGCTTAGTTCCCAATTAGATTTTCGAGAATGTGAGAGGTCTGGAAACCCACCGTAACACATTCCTTAGCCCCTTAATCTCGCCTTGTAGTCGGAGCAGGCTACAAGACCAGTCTGAAAGTCGGTTGATGTGCGGCTAAGCTGTGTATCAGACGTCAAGCTTGCGGCACAATGGCTTCTAATTCCTAGAATTAGGCAGCCATGGCATACGAAGTATTGCCATTTAAAAAGGTCGATAACGTTTGTTAACGGAGAAAGTTATCATCCTCCGGCATGCTTACTAACCAATTCTCTTTCCTGTCGATTCCGGTACGCCCCCATGGTTGATTATTATTAGAAATATTGTAAGAAATCTCTTTTGATTTTGATCAACATTCCCATCTGCACAACTAAACCCCAAAAAGGATGAAAAAGTTTCACGATGTGGTGTTTTTTATAATGGCCACCGATTTTTACTTTGAATAAAAACTGCTATCTAACAAATCATCATCAAATGGTCCGTGTGGCTCGTCATGTAAATATTGGTAAGCTGCCGCCAAAAATACGGTCTTTGCCGCTTCGCTTGCCAAAATAGTCAATATAAACAATAAGACTCCCAGTCCTATGGCTATGATGGGATTAATCTGTAAATATAGGAGAAGAAATGTTACGACCATAGCCACAATAAATCCCAAAAAGGAAAAAATCCCAAAGCTAAAATTGGCGCCGATAGCTTCACCCCAGTTTTTCTTCATCATATCTACTGACTTTCGTAGGGCATCCATGGGGCTTAAATTCTCATAAGCCAGTACAGGAACAACAAAGTAAGTCCCGAAGGACCATAATGCACCGGCGATACTGCCTAAAATATTACCGATAAGTCCTCCTTTTTCTCTCACCGTTTTTAGGATGACTGCGACGGTTGCGGCTAATACAGACCAGGAAAAAATGGCACCAATCCTGGATTGTGCATACCGAATACCATCTCCGACCGTTGGGTCTTCTCCATCGAATACCAGCCGCGCATTATGCACCAGCGCCACATTGAAAAAGATGACAATAAAGAAACTAATGAGATAAAAGATAAAGCCGGCTATCGGAAAAATATAGGAATTTGTGTGCTCATTGTTCAAATTATTCAAGATATCGGGATTTGCACCGGCGATATTGAGGATACCTCCTACAAAAGTACTTAGTACCAAAAGGATGGTCATGCCTGATAACAGTGGGAAAAATAATAATTTGGGATTATCCTTAATGACCTCCAGACTGGTCATACCCAAATTCCATCCATTTTTAATTTTTGTGAAAAATGACATTTGTTTTTTTTTAGTGATTAAAATGACAAATATAGTTATCCCTGTGCTTCTTACAAAATATTTAACTGCTACACGTTTATTGGAATGAACTATTCTCTGCCAATAGTACGCAGATTTACTACAAAAAACTTTCATTCTCGACAGAGTGCGGAATTTTTTCGATAAAAAAAGAGCTTGCCAATGGATTTTGGGCAAGCTCCTTTTTTCTTTGAATCACCAACAGCTTACTTCAAAAAATCGTACTTTTCTCCATACTCCAGCATTTGTTTCGTGAAGTCATCGGGGTACTCGACCTTGACATCGGTGATGTTACCGTCTTCGTCTGTTACAGGTACCAGACGAGGATTGATAAATCCGCCGTAAGGAGGAATGTGCAATTTCTCCGACCGGCGCAGTACTTCTTCGTGCAGTTTTTTATCGACTTTGACACCGTAAGTTTCGACCAAATTTTTGCCGGCTTTGTAGTCGCCCTCTGATTTTATACGTTGAATCTCTCGGAGCAACTCTCCGAATAGACGGCGCAGTTTGTCGTAATTATGTATAACAAAATAAGTGTTCCCATCCTTTGTCACCTGCTCTATGACGTTGTCTTTTGCGCCTTTGTCCATTGCCCATGCAGCTACTAATTGTCGATTTCGCATGTGGGCTTCCTCCAAATCTTTACCGGGGAGTATTCTTCGAAGCTGAGTCATTAGTCCATTGCGGATGTAGTCGTCATAAGCGGCTTTACCAACTTCCATATTCGGAATTAGACCCATGTCGATTAGTTTTTGGTCCATCAAAAAATATAAGCCAACCAAGTCTGCTCTTGCTTCTTCTAGTGTCGATGCGTAGTTTTTTAAGGTTTCTTTTGGTGTTCCTACTCCCGGATTAATTTGTCCGGAGGCATGGCCAACGACTTCGTGTAGTGCCGTGTGCATTTTATCTGCAAGGCTACTGTATTTTTTCGAGCGTTCGATTTCTTCCTTTGAGTAGGCGAACTCATCGAGAATCCCTCCTCCGCTTGCCTTTTCATAAGCCTCGATGATGTTCCCAAGGCTCACGGATTTTGAGCCATGCTTTGCTCTAATCCAATTGGCATTAGGCAGGTTGACTCCAATTGGAGTAGAAGGGGAGGCGTCACCTGCCTCTCCGGCTACAGTTACCACTTTATAGGAGACTCCTTTGACGTTTTTCTTTTTATGCTCGTTCATAATTGTGGAGTTATCCTCAAACCACTGCACATTATCGGCAAGCACCTTCATTCGGGCAGAAGCCTCAAAGTCGGTGATTTGGACGATGGTTTCGTAAGAGCCTCTAAAGCCCTTGGGGTCGTTGTATACCTCCACAAATCCATTGATATAATCGACATCTCCTTCCTTGGTTTCGCACCAGGCGATATTGTAATCATCCCACGTTTTTAGGTCACCCGTACGATAGTATTTGATGAGTAAATCGAAAGCTTCGCGCTGCTTTTTATTTTCAGCAACGGTTCTTGCCTTTTCGAGCCATTTGACTATCTGTTCAATAGCGGCACCGTACATGCCTCCTACTTTCCACACTTGTTCCTCCAATTTGCCGTCTTTGTTGTGTGCCAAACGGGAGTTTAGTCCGTACGAAATAGGAGTTGGGTCATTTTTGTCTATTATTTTTTTGTAAAATTGATCCACTTCCTTTTCAGTGACATCCGGTCCATAGAAGTTGACAGCTGAAGATAAGATTAAGTCCTTTTTGGGGTCCAAACTCACTTTTTTCATATCGACATTCGGGTCGAACATGATGTCAACTATTTTAGCATCGAGTTTGGTTTTTGTTTGGTCTAGCAAGCCATCGAAGTATTCCCTCGGGAACTCCGGGAGGAATTTATCCATGGAGTAGTGATGGTGAATACCATTAGAGAACCATACGTTTTTGGTGTAAACCATAAACTTCTTCCAATTATCCGATTTTTTATTGCCTTTATAGTTTTTGACAATGTTCTCCAACGCACGGCGAATGGGCAGGTTGTAGCGATAATTCATATCCCACATAATATCGCGTCCGGAAAGCCCCGCCTGAGTAAGATAGTAAACTAATTTTTTCTGTTCCAGACTTAATTGGTCAAAACCGGGTATCCGATAGCGGATAATCTTCTTGTCGGCAAAATTTTCCGGGTTCCAATTGAAATCCTTTTCCTCTTGAGTTAAGGTGACGCTTTCTTTATCTGTGGTCGTATCCTTTGATTGCTCTCCACAGGAGACAACCATTATACCCATTAATAATAATAAAACTACTCTCGTCATAATTGAATTGTTTGTTTTTGATAATGATTAAGTATGATATTTGAAATTAAAAATTTAACCACGCCCAAGTTTCTCTCATTTTTGCATTCACTCATTTCCCCCAAAGGTACGCTAAGGTTTCGCAAAGGGGCGCCCATACGGGCAGGCAAAGGTTCACGCAAAGTTCGCCCATACGGACACAGCAAAGAGCGCTAAGAATCTCGCAGTCTCTCAGTCTCCCGTTTCTCCCGCAAAGTTTCGCAAAGGTTCACGCAAAGTACGCAAAGATTCTCGCATTCAAATCCGTGTAAATCCGCTTAATCCGTGTCATCTGTGTTCCCCCTTCATCCTATCATTCAATCATTCAATTCTCCCGCCAAGGGTCACGCAAAGTACGCAAAGAGCGCAAAGA
>JALVDO010000874.1 GCA_027008975.1 Saprospiraceae bacterium
CTTCGACTTTGAAGTTGTCACCTTGTCGCACATTCAATCATTCAACCCTCCCTGCAAAAAATAAATATCCACCGGAATATGTTTATCCTTCAATTGTTTTAGGCTATTTTCTAAAAGTGGATTAGTACGTCCCAGCGTTCCAACCAAATTGGCAGCGCCGGTATAATCACCCATACCCTGTATCGTCAGAATCTGAAGGGTCAGCGCCCGCATGGCTTCTTCAAGATTATCAAAATTGATGCGATAGGTGCCATCTTCTTCTTGTTCGATAGCGCGATATTGTCTAAAATAATTAAACCGAATCATATTGGCTTTACCATGAGCGCTTGAAGTCCCAAACCTGACAGACCGGAAAATGCTGGCAACAAAGGTGACATAATAATCTCTCAAATCTCCGGTTATCTCCCCCTTTTTATGCAGTTGTGAAATCATATACAGCCCCAATATATCTGCCTTTCCTTCTTCTAGCGCCGAGGCGTGCTCCTTGAGTGCCTGCCTGACAGTCAAATCCTTTGCTCCCAATACTTTTTTGATACCCAATCCGTGCGCTACTTCGTGGAACATAGTGTTGGCGAAGAAAGCATCAAAGGAAATGTGTTTTCTTTGATCCGGCGTAATCAATTCGTTGGCGATGGGAACCAGGATGTGGTCGTATTTGGCACGCATAGCATTTTTAAGCTGGAGCCTCCTCGTTCCTTTTTGGAGTTGTACTCTCTCGTCGTTTGGAAGGTTTATGGCGATGGTTTTGCTACCGGCATTACAATCACCGGCATAATACAGTACATCATAGGCATTTAGGTCTGCATCTGTGCCGGGCTTTTCCTGTTTGAACTTTTCGGGTACCGGTAGTCCTTTTTGCAATTCGGGTAGGAATTGAGCGTATTTTGCGAGTTTTTTGCTCCAATCCAAGTCCTTGACCAGAACATAGCATTCGTGTGCGGCTTTGAAGCCATACAGTTGGTCTTCGTAGGTCTCAATCGGACCAATAACGATGTCGAGGTGGTTGTCTTTCATCGCCATCCAGGCCATATCACTCTCGAAATAATCATCATGAAGCATGGCTTCAGCCCGTAGGTTTAGGTAAGCGGCAAAGGATTTATCATCTGATATTTCTGCTGCTTTACGCAAAAGGTTCGCTGCTTTCTGCGTTTGCTTTTCAAAGTATTGATGAAAAGGAACGGTGTGGAGTGCTCCCTTTTCATCTCTTCGGATAAGGTTGTATAGTCCGGTTTTATCCGGCAGGTTGGCCTGTTCAAATTCTTCTTTGGTCATATCCTTGGGATAGTAATTTGCTCCTGCCGGCTTTGGTCCCACGCCCTCCACAAAGGGCTTGTTGCCATCCAGTCTATCCCATGGTCCGTAGTTCAACTCCACAAACCTTTTTGTGTCGGCATCCTTTATTTTGGTCAATAACTCCTCCTTATCTCCATATGCTTCTACCCAGAAAATATCATCCATTACCTTGGCTGCTTCGATGAGAACGGTTATTACCTGCTGCTCATTTTCGGAGAGCTTTGTCTGGTCTGTCGTTAATTTAAAAGGAGCGTATTTTGCCACTTTTTGCTGCATTTCTGATATTTTGCTGTCCTTTTTATCTTCTGGTGTCTTTTTTTGTTGGCAGGAAGATAGGCTTGTCAATGTGATAAAAACAAGGAGGAGTATTTGACGCATAATTTTAGTTTTTCAATGAAGTAGTTTAAAAACAAGGATGACGACCTGCCGCTCTGTCGAATAGCAGTGTGGCAAGTCGTCACAAATATAGCTAATATTTGAGGCGATTTCAAAAAAAAACATTTAAAATACCACCTCCGATTTTACAATCTTACCATCGCGCAGGACAGTCACCATAGCCTTGTCTCCTGCTTTGTATTTCGAAAGGCCATCCATATAGTCATAAATGTCTTTCACTTCGGTATCGCCTATTTTAATAACGATGTCACCTTTGATAAAACCGGCTTTTTTGGCAGGGCGATCTTCCAAAACACCATCAATGCGCATTCCGATACCATCGTAAACATAATCGGGCATAACTCCGAGTGTTACCTTGAATTTTGCAGCGGATTTATCCTTTTTTTCCTCTTTGGTTTTTGTGAACTCCAACTTTTTTGTCTTATCCAATTTTTTGATAATCGCCATAACGTAATCAGTCACGTCCGATAGACCTTCAAAATTGATAAATTCAGCATCATCCGTCGGCTTGTGATAATCCGAATGTTGCCCGGTGAAAAAGAACAACACAGGCAAATCTTTCAAGTAAAAAGAAGTGTGATCGGAAGGTCCGATGCCCGAAGCGGTTGTTTTGGCTTTGATGCCGTGTACGTCAACGCTTTCAATAGCGGGAATGAAGGATGGTGAGGAACCTACACCACCAATAGCAAGGACTCTTTCTGCTTTCAAGCGCCCCACCATGTCGAGGTTAATCATATAACTGACCTTTGAGAAATCAATGGTGGGATTTTCGGCGTAGGCCTTTGAACCGAATAATCCCAATTCCTCACCCGAAAAGGCGATAATGAGGTAATTGTGCTTTTTTGCCGCTCCTTTTTTTAACCGTTCTGCAAGGCTCAATATGGCTGCCACCCCGCTGGCATTATCATCTGCCCCATTATGGACAGCGGGGTCGCCTACGTATAATGATCCCGGAATTCCCATCCCGAGGTGATCAAAGTGCGCTCCGATGATGACGGTATTTTTGGCCTTATTGTCGATATATCCTACGACATCTCTACCGACGCGGTCTTCCATTCCCTCTTTTGAGTGTGGATTAGGTCGGAATTTGAAATCAAAATCATAAAACCAGGTGCCATCTTTCCCTTTGGGCTCCAGTCCGATTTCCTGCATGCGATAGGCGACGTAGTTAGCGGCCATTCGCGCTGTTTCCTTTCCCGATTCTCTCCCCTTAAGGTAATCCGCAGACAGATAGACGACATCATTTTTGAGTCCCTGGATCTGTGGGTGCAAATCCTGCGCTTTTGCAGAAAAGCTGATAATTGATAGTAATAAAAATAATATTGATTGAATAAATTTTGCTGTACGCATAGTAATGTGTTTTTGTTTTTTTGCAAAAGTACAATTATATTTATTGGAGGGCAAATAATGGGGTACTTAATGGTCAACGATAGGGAGAATCGTCACCGATTTTTGTAAACATCAAGTAGTTTTTGTTCTTCTAATTCCCAGATTAATTCCTTGCCTGCCCTTAGGCAGTTTGTCTTTAGTTGATGATACAAATTGTCATTGGAAACTAGCTCCTCTATGGCTTTGACGATTGCCTCCGTTGTCAATTTAGGGAGCAAATAGAAGGTATTGTATGCTTTATTCAAATTTCGATATTCCGGAAAATCCATTTGGATTGAGGGCACTCCCGCCTGAATATAATCAAAAGCCTTATTGGCAAGAGAATAATAATAACTCAAGCCGCTGTTTTCTAAAAGATTGATGCCAATGTAGGCTTTTTGCGTTAATTCAGGTAGTTGCCGGGGTGGGATGAAACCAAGGAATTTGACTTTTTGCTCCAATTGCTCCGCTTTGACTAAATCCCTCAATTGCTCGGATAAATCACCTTCTCCTGCCAACCAAAGAACGGCGCCTTCAATTTGGTGCATTGCCATAATCATTTCTTCCAATCCTCGCCCCTGATTTAGCATGCCCTGATACAAAATAACAGGGTGTTCTGTGTTTGTTTTATCGCTAAATGTCTTGCGATAAGGGACATTTCGGATGGTTTCAAAATCTCTTTTGTATTTCTTTCTAAAGATATTGGCCAATTCATTACCGACTGTATAGCATTTGTCAGCCTTGGGAATACAAAATGAGCCGACCCATTCCCAGATTTTTTTCACCATGGGTCTGCCGACGACTTCCGGTACTTCCGAAAAGTATTCATGAGCATCAAACACGAGCGGCAGTCTTTTAAATTTTGCGATAAGCAGACAAGGAAGAATGGTATCCAAATCGACAGAAGAAATAATTGCCTTAGGAAGCAATAAAAGATAAAAAAATAAGCGAATTTGGTACTCAATATAAAATAACTTCCCGCTTTGGAAAAATAGATTCATTCGGTGTTGGGTATAGGGTTTTTCTTCAAGGGGGCGGCTGGTCTTTTGTTTCCTACCAACTAATGTGACCTCATACCCTGCGGTGGCGAGGCTGGTGCAAATCCGCTGCATTCGCTGGTCAAAGCTCAAATCATTGGTGACGGTAAATATTATTTTCATACGCAATGTGCAATTGTACTCTAAACGGATTTATTAAATAAAGTAAATACTTACCATGAGGTAGAAGGGAACACGGATTGAACAGATTAAACGGATTTTCGCGGATTTTTGTTTTTGCTTTTGCAAAAACGGGTACAAATTCAACTGCATTAGATAAAATGATATGGGGTGTTAAACTCTTTTCGGGAGGTTTGCCTGCCTCCCGAATTTTAAACTGCTCGCTGCGACCTGTGGTCGCAATGCGGATATTGACGTAGGCTTTCAGCCTTCTGTTCTGCGTATATACTTCATAAGGCTAAAATTTGAACTTTTTGACTGTGACTTTTGCACCTGTACTTCATCGTGTCCTCGCCTTGATAGATAGGGCTATCAGGCTGTGGGACTCTTCGTTCAGGCACAAAATTCCCTACTCAAAATTGTCCGCATCTTAACCTTATGAAGTATAGATTGTTAGAGTCCGCTATTTCAGTCCCCGAAGGTCAAGGCAAAATAACAAAAAACATGAATTAACCACAAAAAATTTGAAAACCGGATTTATGGCTCTATTTTTGCCTTCCAAATAATGTAACTATTTACGACCTCCTCTTTTTGGGCAAAAAGTGTGGGGTGGTAAATAGTTACCAAATAACATTCATGGATTTATTATTGAAGAATGGAGTAGTGGACGACCCGCAATCGCCCTTCGATGGGAAGAAGGTCGCCATTTTAGTTCAAAACGGAAAAATCAAAAAGATTAGCCAGTCGCCGCCTATTGAGAGCACTGCAAAAGTCGTTGATTTGGATGGTGCTTTTGTCTCTCCGGGGTGGTTGGATATTGGTGTGCAAACGGGAGAGCCGGGCTACGAATTTCGGGAAGACTATCGGACGCTCGCACAGGCTGCCGCTGCGGGAGGTTTCACAGGAGTTGCATGCCTTCCCAACGTGAATCCGGTGATGGATAATAAATCGGGCGTTTCCTATTTGAAAAGGAATAGCCAGGATTTGGGTGTGGAATTTTTTCCGATTGGGGCTATTTCCGTCGGGGCAAAGGGGGAAGAGATAACCGAATTGATGGATATGCACCACCACGGTGCCGTTGCCTTTTCAGACGGACCAACCGGAGTACAGCATAGTGGATTGTTGATGCGCGCTCTGCTGTATTGTAAATCATTTGAGGGCTTGGTACTCAATCAGCCGAACGATATTGCACTATCAAAATACGGGCAAATCAATGAGGGAACGACGAGTTTCTCACTTGGATTAAAAGGCATACCGTCAATTGCAGAAGACCTGATGATTCAACGGGATATCACCCTGCTTGAATATACGGGCGGGCGCTTGCACATCGGACCTATTTCTACAAAGGGAGGAGTAGCATTGATTAGAAAAGCCAAAAAAGAGGGTCTGAGTATCACCGCCTCTACCGCTGCCATTAACTTGTTATTGGAGGATGAGACTATTGACGGGATTGACTCCAACTACAAAGTAATGCCTCCACTGCGAACAAAAGCCGATAGAATAGCGTTGCATGAGGGGCTTTTGGATGGAACGATTGATTGCGTACAATCTCATCATACTCCGTTAGAGTTGGAGGTTAAGCGTTTGGAGTTCCCTTACGCAAGCTTCGGAGCTATCGGATTGGAAACGGCCTTTTCAGTCGCTTTTACGGCCATGAAGAATAGTAAAAAAGCGGTAAAATGGAGTAGTTTGATGTCCATCATGCCACGAAGGGTATTGGGGTTGAGTCCGGTAAATGTTCGGGAAGGGGAGCTTGCCAACCTGACCTTTTACGATACTCAAAAGAAATGGATTGTAACGAAAGAACACCTTTATTCAAAGTCAAAAAATACACCTTTTCTCGGGTGGGAGTTGAGTGGTAAACCACTTGGTATTTTGCTCGGGGAAAACATGTTTTTAAGGCGCTAATTAATGGATAAAAACGAACATAAAGAGGAATTGCCAATTGGGGAAAAGGGGATATGGCCAATTGCCAAACAGTATGGTATTATTGGAGGATTTATCCTGATTCTATACTTCTTGATTTGCAATCTGCTGCAAATTAACTATCCCATCAATCCGATTGGTTTTGTGTTTTACAGCATCGGCTCCCTTTTTGTTCGCGTGGGCATTTTGGTTTATCCACTCCGATTGGATGCCGCTAAATACGAGATGAACCTCCAACGAGCTTTTTTTCTCAGCTTTATAGTGGGATTAATTGCTTTTACGATGGAGTTGGCATTTGATACTTTCTTTGTGAATGTTGTGGATCCGGAGTTTTTGAAAAATTATGTCCGGAGTGCGGAGGAATTGTACAAAAGAACGGAGATGGAACCAAAAGCAATAGAGGCGAATGTTAAGTTAATTAAAGAATTTGCAGCTAGTCGGCGACAGTTTTTTTCCCATATTTTGGGAATTGCCATGCAAAGTGCTTTTATGGCCTTTATGGTTTCATTAGCTTTTGTCCGGGGTGGCTTGCGGAAATGATATGGATATTGGTAAATACTTATCACCTCACGATTTAAATCAAAAAGGGGGGAATACCGAAATGATAATCATGAGAGTTCAAAAATTGAACACCCCATACGGGCAAGCTGAACACCGAACAAGGATTAACGATCTTAG
>JALVDO010000875.1 GCA_027008975.1 Saprospiraceae bacterium
TATTACCTGGACAGAAAGGACAGACCTATCCAATCTTAATCTCGGAGATAGACAACCGGGAAATACCCGAAGGGACTTCGATGCGGGTTCACTTTGCAGCAATTGACGATCATTTGGAGATGTTGAAATTTCACGCTGAAAATTTGCCAGCTTTTGTGAAGATTGTGCAGGAATACAACGGGAAGGGATTTTTTCAAATTGACCCTCCTTTTGGTAGTAAAGGGACGTATAATATCCGGCTATTTGCCGAGAATAATGGACAACTGGGCGTCCGGGAGTTTTTAATAAAGGTGCAATCTGCTCCTAGAAATATTTTGTATCTAAGTCCCAAAAGTCACGATTTTGAGGCGAGTGGAACAAGAGAAGACCCGCTACCCTCCCTTGAAGCCATTTCAAAAGTAAAATTCCCCTTGGGAAAAGAGATGAATTTGTATCTGCAGGACGGGTATCATGGACATCCTCATTTTTCGGCAAGTTCCTGCAATATTTATGCAGCAGCCGGAGCAAAACCGGTACTTAGCGGAATTTCGTTTGAAGCCGTCAGTCAGGTAGCCATATCGGGTATCACCATTTCGCCGGAAGGCAAAGCTTCTTTTTACAAAGACTTTTCTGTTGTCATCGACTCCCTTTCCAACGGGGTAAATATCAGCAATTGCGAAATAAAAACCGCCGAAAATACCACCAATTGGACACAAGATGAATGGGACGAAAGAGCCAATGGCGGTATCATCACTTACGGTGATAATTGTATCATTGAGAACAACTTTCTCAAAAACATCTTTCATGCGGTACAAACCGACGCTGACAACATCATTGTCAAATACAACATCATTGACCGTTTTGCCGGGGATGCTATTCGCAATACGGGTGATAATAATATTTACAGCCATAACCTCATCAAAAATGCAGTCGTAGATGATTACAGTGACCCCGACGGCAACCATGACGACTGTTTTCAATCCTGGACTTTTGGTAAGCCAATAAGTAATATTATTATCAAAGATAATATAGCTATTAGCTGTCTGGAACCGAACCTCAGACTTAAAGCACGTGTTGTACAGGGAATCGCCTGCTTTGATGGCTTTGAAGAAAATTGGATTATTGAGGGCAACTTAGTCCTTATTGACCACCCCCACGGCATCGCTTTATTTGGAGCAAAAAAATGTATCATTACAAAGAATACAGTCTTGCGTAATCCCTATCACTTTTTTGATTTTGAATCGAACCCCTGGATAATGATTAATGACCATAAAGACGGGCGCCCCAGTTCCGGTAATATTGTCAAAAACAACCTTTGTGATGCATTGGAAATAAAGACCGAACAGGGTATTAATCAGGGAAACATCATCATTGATAGCAATTATGATGATTATTTCCAGAATTATGAGGGATGGGATTTTAGGAGGGGGGAGAATAAATAATGAGGCTACCTCTTCGACAACACGTTAATGTAAACCCCAAAAACAATAATCCCAAAAGCAATAAGTTATTGGAGGTAGAAAATTTGATATAAATGAAAAAACTAATTCTCGGCTTCTATCTCTTTCTGTTTGCACTTGGACTTCAGGCTCAAAATTCGCTCCCCCTTGGTAAATGGCGAACGCATTTGCCATTCACGGAA
>JALVDO010000876.1 GCA_027008975.1 Saprospiraceae bacterium
GACCTTCACCGTCTGATTTTCCTCTATTTCAGTAAAAGGGCTGATGGTTTGTCCCATCGCGTTGACAATTTTATAGGAGAGGTTTTTATACCCACAACCCGATTTCACAATTAAATTGAGTCCTTTCGAGAAAGGATTGGGATAAATATTGGCTTTTAGGCAATCATTCATTGTGTTAATATCATCTTCCACCCCCACGATGGCATCCACATTAATCTTTATTTCGCTCAACCCATAACAATTCCCACCATAATTACTCAATCCTGTAATCAATAAATACTTCGCTTCTGCATTTTCAAAATCCAAGGCAAAATGCCCCTCATAATTATTAAATCCGGATGCCTGCTCGAAGACAAATTGACCATACTCACTCCATTCCACCCCATCAGTCGAGAGGTCAATAACAACTTCCTTCATGCCCCAATCCAATAAGTCGGGAGCATTGGTGTTCCAAATTCGCATCTCATGGAGTGCATACAATTCACCAAAGTCATACAAAATCCAGTGTGAATCTCCACGAATGGGGTTGGGACTTGGAGCTGTCTGACACGAAATCCAGCCATCATACCAAGTGGAATTGTGCCGATTGGGGAAGCATTGAGAAAAAATGGAATTCCCGAGAACCATTATTGATATTAGAAGAATTATATTTTTCATCTGTATATTTTTTATTGTATTAATCATTATTAAACATCCATAAATCCGATCGGTAAATTATCCACCGACAAACTCGATACATCGTGAAAATTACCCAAATTTGGAAATACCGTCAATAAATCCATGGGACTTATACCGTACCACAGTGCCAATTCACTAAATACAGAATCGGCTGCTGTGGTTGGGATAATTGCCCCCCTGCCCAAGTACAAATCATTGTCAATCTCTAAAGAAGGATATTCTCCATAAATCTCGCCTCCATTTACGCTGCCGCCCATGACGATGGAATTCCCTCCCCATGCGTGATCCGTTCCATTTCCATTGGATGTCAGCGTTCGCGCAAATTCGGAAATAACTATTGTTGTCACATTATCCAACATACCTATTTCTTCCAAAGCAACCTTAAACTCACTAAGTGCGTTGTCAACAACCCCCAGTTTTGCAGCCTGACCGGCCAACAATCCGTCGTGGTGATCCCAACCGCCATACTTTATGAAGAATATTTGCCGACTGAAATCCAAAGTGTCCCTCGCTGCAATTGTCTTGGCGATTATTTCAAAACCCTCTGAAATATTATTATCAGAAAATTGCACGTCAAAATCCGGAACTTCGTCTATTGCATTTTGAAACAACTCACCCGTCGCTATAGCCCCCCTGAAAATATCAACATAAGTCTTTTTGTATATCTCCGAATAATTATAATTCAGGATACTATCCATAGCGGCTCGCCTTTGCGGATTATGACCCCATGGCGCATTCCTATTCGTTGGCAAGGTAGCACCGGAGGAATTAATATTAAATGCGATAGAATTATCACCCCTTTGAAGGATATTTGCACCGGACAAAGAAATATTCATCGATATTTCGGTATTGCCATTTTCCGAAGCAAGCAAATCGGCCATTTTTCCCGCCCAGCCTTTATTTGTTCTCAGGTTTGGCTGGGCGCTTTGCCAGTGCTTATATTGATCTAAATGGGAAAACAAACCAAGGGGTTTAGGCACGGTTCCATCGTAGTAGGCAGATTTTGACATCGGAGCAATCAGGGAGCCCAGATTACTAATGAATGCCAAATCACCATCCTCGTATAGTTGCTGAATTTTTGGCATACTGGGATGGACGCCATAGTTCCCCGAAAGACCACCCAATGCTAATATATCTTCCTGCGGAATGGCTAAATTGGAACGGGTTGTAGCATAATTATTATACTCAGTGCCCAGCCTTGGCATCAACATATTAAAAGAATCATTGCCCCCATGAAGGAAAAAGCAAACAATGGCCTTATAATCCCCAAAGGTCGGTTGGCGTCCCATGAGCATATTTATGGCTTTCAAATTTGTTATTGATGTCATCGGGCTACTTAGCCCCAGTGCGGCCAAAGCAGCCTGCCGCATAAATCTTCTTCTTGAGTTCATGTCTTTTTATTTTAAAATATTGTAATCAGGACTAATCATAATCAAAAAAGTTGCCAGCTTTATCCGGCTGTTCAGCCCATTAAGCGTAATAGGATAAGTATTAATCGTC
Organism: Saprospiraceae bacterium; assembly: GCA_027008975.1. Taxonomy (GTDB): domain Bacteria; phylum Bacteroidota; class Bacteroidia; order Chitinophagales; family Saprospiraceae; genus JALVDO01. The sequence continues at coordinate 2,179 of JALVDO010000876.1, forward strand.
GTTTTAATAATTTGCCGGGTTCTCCATGTCAATGCCCCATTTGTTAACAACAAATCGAGATAGTCCAGCAAGACATCCGCATCTTTTGATTTTTCAAATAAGACACCCAAATTCGGCCCTGTTATCAGATAACCCTCATAGCCCGCAGTACGCAATATTCGGTCGCTTTCTACCCAGTTATAAACCTCATTGGCGTAGCCGATACTCGTCAGCGTATTATAAATTCCAAACTCAGGGGCAACCAATCCTCTTTCGTCAATCAATCCGCTGGGAGAATAATCAGGCTCGTAGAAATTAAACACAGTTGGAGAGCGTAAAGGATGCTGCTCTGTTGCTCTCATATACCAGCCGCTATAATTCCAATAATTATCCAAAGGAGAAATAACCCCGAATGCTTTTACAAATTGAGTTTTTCGCAAAATCGGCTCTCTCAACTTTCCTTGCTCGGGGTCCTGCATCCAGCTACAGGCTCTTGCTTCCGGATGCAACAAAATAGCTTTTATAACAGCTTTCATGTCTCCTCTTACCCCCGACCCATTATCATTAAAAGCGGCAGTAACATCCGCAATGTACTCCGGACTTGGATTCGATTTAACCAGACGCTGTATAAGTCGGCGGCCAATGAATGGTCCCACATTGGGATGATTAAACAAATGCCTGATGGCATCCCTAACATCCTCCATCCCCGTCTGACCGGGTGGTATAACATAACCGTCCAGTAAGTATTTAGCCCCGGGTTCGTGCCATTCTTCATACATCTTCATCGGCACTCTAAAGTCGGCGACGGTCACCCTTTGCCCAAACGCAGGTGGCAGTCCGTCAGAACGGGCACCAATTCCCAATCCGGTAAACACTTTGGCTAATTCGCTAATGTCTTCGTTATCATAAGTGGGAATCCTTTCACCATTTGCGTCAAGCATCGGTGTCCCATCCGGATTTAATTTGTCCAGACCAATGGAAAAGAGTTGCATAACCTCCCGTGCGTAGTTCTCGTCCGGGTGTATATTGTTCGCCTCATCGGTTTTGGGATTATTCAAATGAGTCAGATAATAACCCATCGCCGGGTGAGTGGATACCTCAAACAGCAAATCTTCATAATTGCCAAAAGCATTTCTGACCAAAACATCATAATAATTCGCCACGCCCATAGAATAACTACGTAGGTCTCCGTCCAGACCAATAACCATTATCTGACTGAGGGCATACGCCACCCGTTGCCTGACCGCATCCGTCCCTTTCATGCTGTTTTCCCACCAAGTGTAATCCATATGGACATGACCGGGGCGCGGTGGAAAAAAGCCCATACTTCCATTAGCAGCATAGATATCCTCACTCTGCGCGTAGATGCTTTCCATGCTATCTGTAAAGAAAGTTGGTGGGAGGGAAAATTGCTCGTCCAGCCAAGCCTCAATTCCTACCTCAGCCACCTCCTTTATCAGGTCTATATCTGCTCCGAAAGTTGCCTGGGATAAAAAACGGGCAGCTTCCATTTGTGCACCTTCCAACCCCTCTCCCGATATGGTTTTATCTCCGGAAGCCGTATTGAGTCCTGCGTATAATTGATAATTATCGCTGGTCGTAACCGTAATGCCCCCACTGTGTCCCGCCCCTATGAAGTCTTCATAGGATTGAGCCCTCCCGTTCGAAAAGGAAATCATAAATACCAATAAAATGTAAATATGTTTTTTCATAACCTATATTTTATTCAATAATCAATTTCTCAAAAAAGCTTTTCTTACCCATCTTTAGCCTTACAAAATAAATACCTTTGGGTAAGCCCGATATATCAATATTGCCCGCCTCAATCCCTGTTGGCAAAACTATCCGCCCCATTTGGTTGTAAATATGCACTTGCACTTGTTCAATAGCGTCAATACCCGATACCGATACCGTGTTCACCGCCGGATTAGGAAAAATAAAAATCTGGGAATGGTCGTTGCCGGCTTCTTCATCGCCGGTGATAAGACAGGCCTCTTCAACCTCTTCTTCGCTATTACAACCTAGGGCATTGTTGCTTATAGTGTAACCGCCATTTGGCATTGAGATATAATTACACACCGTATTAATGGCGCATTCCGAGAGCTCGACATTATTAACAATCCACAAATCACCATCAATCGTGGTTGCATTGTGGAGTCCGGCCAAACTTTCCAAATGGGTATTGTTGTGAATAATGAAGTCGCCTCCAATTGAAGACAATCTATTCAGACCACTAATTCTTGTCAATGCACCATTATTGCGAATCCTGAATGTTTTTGAAATATGAATCAAATTATTCAACCCATATAAAACCTCCATACCACCGTTATTATTGATAGAAAAATGCCCGTCAATAGTAGCTAGATTGTTCAAACCGCCAATCGTGTAAAGTGATTCGTTCCCATCAATAATAAAATCCTCCCGAATGTCGGAAAGGCTGTTTATTCCGTTAATGTCGAGCAGCGTAGGGTTATCTGAAATATCCAGAATGCCTCCGAGCATTGTAAGGTTTTCGAACCCATCCAAATACGTCAGCCCTGAATTATTTTTTATGGTTAGAAAACCACTGATTTCTGAGAGATTATTCAATCCATTGATATTAGTAAGACCCGGATTATCAGAAATGAATAAATCCCCCCCAATAACAGACAGATTGTCCATCCCGCTAATATCTGTTAGAGCATCGTTGTCACTTATTTTCAGACCATTACCAATAGAAGTGATATTGTCCAGTCCTGTCAGATTAGACAAAGCATCATTGTTGATGATGGAAAAGGGCCCCGCAATACTCCTGATATTCTCCAACCCCACCAGAGAAGTCAGCGAAGAATTATTACTTATGGTTATCCCATCATGAACGAAGGATAAATTATCCATGCCGGCCATACTATTCAGTGTGTCATTATTCGAGACATTTAATACCCCACCAATAGAACGCAAACGACCCAACCCCTCAAAATCAGCCAATAAGGGATTGTCGCTAATCCACAAGTGGAACCCCGTGGAATCCAAATTTTCCAGACCGGTAAGACTGCGTAGTTGAGCATTTTTATGGATGACCAGAAATTCAGGTAGATAGTTGATATTTTCAAGTCCACCCAAATCAACAATTGTATTGTTTTCGAAAATAAGCACCCCCCCTTCTACTTCCGATATACTTCTCAAGCCCAACAAACTACTCAGTGTATCATTGTTACTAACCCAGAGGAAACCACCCACTCTTGTGATATGATGCAATCCCTCCAACGAATACAACTTTGGATTTCCTACAATTTTAAGTGTTGAATCAACAGCTGTAAGCGAGGATAACCCGGAGAGGTCTTCAATGCCTGTTGGTGAAATATCAATGGAAGGTCCCCCAATGATTAATCGCCCACTGATTACATCACAATTCGGATAGTCCATCACAAAAGTATCAACATCCGCCTGATTTTTAAATATAACATCTCCCTCAGGACACTGGGCGTTAAGGGTATGGGACAAACTATTCAATATTAAAAGGAGAAGGAAGGTGATTGTAGGTGTGGATTTTTTCATAATACTTCAATTATAACAGTTTCGGTGTAGCTTGTACTGTTTTCAGACGAAAATAAGGTGTATTTTATATCCGGAAGTATTCGAATTATAGGTAACAAAGGTGAAGAAAAGTCCTGTACAAAAGGTAACAAGGCTTCTCCCGCGTAGATACAACATTTTTTTCAAAAAAGCAACTCAAACTTTACATCAAAGACCCCATTAATAAAAAAAACGCTGTTTTTAGATATTGACAAATAATAAATCCAGCATCACCCAAAAAAAATGACATCGTTTTTGTTGTACACTCATCTCTCAGCCCCCAGTGGTCGATGGGTTTAAGTCTCAGACCATAAACTGTCGCCGCCCCTCCTTTTCCTCAAAAAAAATGGTCTTAGCCACCCAAAAATCCATAAAAACCGTTATTTTTGGAAATTTCAATAAGGCAAGGGCAAAAAAGACAAACACAATATGAACTACCGGGATATATTCATAAATGCGTACAAGGGATACGCCCATTATCTATGGAATGAGATAACACATCCTTCGTGGCACAACTATTTTTATTGGTTGATAGGCGGCTCTCTGGTCTTTTTCTTTTTTGAGCTCATTATCCCTTGGCGCAAGCAGCAACCCATTCCCCGTAAGGACTTTTGGCTGGATACCTTTTACATGTTTTTCAATTTTTTTCTATTTTCTCTCATTATTTACAATGCGGTATCGACAGTGGTGGTTGATTTCTTTCAGAACACCGTCAAATCCATCTTCAATTTTGATTTGGCGGCAAGCAATCCGATGAAGGGCTGGCCCTATTGGGCAATATTGCTGGTCGGAATGGTATTACGAGACTTCATACAATGGTGGACACACCGGCTGCTGCATCGCGTCGATTTCCTTTGGAATTTTCACAAGGTACACCACTCGGTCGAGCAGATGGGATTTGCGGCGCAACTGCGTTACCACTGGATGGAAAATATCGTCTATCGTAGCATCGAATACCTGCCGCTGGCATTACTGGGGTACAATCTGTACGACTATTTTATCATACACATTCTCGCCTTTCTTTGGGGGCATTTCAATCACGCCAATATCACTGTCAGCGGGCGTGTATCGGGAGGAGTTGTGGGCTTTTTA
>JALVDO010000877.1 GCA_027008975.1 Saprospiraceae bacterium
TGATTCAGGTTTCGGATGCGGACGTGGTGCCTTTTGTTTATTTTCAGTTTTGAAGTTGTTGAGTACTGACGAGGCTACGCCTGTCAGCATCTTCGATTGAGTTGTTGAGCTGTTCCTTGTTTTTTTTAATTCTAATTATATGCTGGTATGAACTACAATTCTTCCTTTTGCGTTTGAATACAGGAAAGTAATTATAGATATGAAAAGAAGTGTAAAGAGAATTCGGAATTTTGCAGCTCGCCTGTGGCGTTTTTTTCTAACGACGGTGTTGGGAGGTGTGGTAGTTGTGTTGCCGTTATATTTGTTGTTTGTTATCATTCGGTTTATCTATAGGCTGATGACCCAAATAATTACTCCACTAAAGGAATTGTTTGGGTTGAATGATGGGGGGCATCAGGAGTGGTTGGTGAATTTGCTTTCTATTGGCGCTGTGGTTACTCTTTTCTTTTTTATAGGGCTTTTTATTCGGACTAATTCAGGGCAACAGATATTTCATTTTATTGAGAATAACTGGTTGAGGCAAATTCCGTTTTACGGGACTATCCGGGATACGATTCAGGCGTTTTTCGGCAGTAAAAAGATGCCTTTTCAGGAGGTTGTGTTGGTAGATGTATTCAAAAATGGCAGCATGATGACCGGCTTTGTCAGCGAATCCCACGCCAACGGGATGGTTACCGTATTTGTTCCTACAGGTCCCAATCCTACCAATGGATTTATCTTTCATATCCATCACGACCAGGTCGAGCATATCGATATTAAGCCAGAAGAAGCCATGCGTACGATTATTGGCGTGGGGGTGGGTTCTTCCATTATTTTTGATGCGATAGAGAAGAAAGAGAAGAAGGAAAAGTAAATTTTCTTCTTCTATAACCCCCGAAAAGCGCGTTCGACCAAATCCTTTTGTTGTTTTTCGTGTACTTTCTTGAATCCGGTAGCTGGTGAAGCACTTGATTTTCTTGCGACGAGCGTAAACTCTTTGTCTTTGCGGAAAGCGTGGACGTATTGCCATGCTCCCATATTGGAGGGTTCTTCCTGTACCCAATAATACTCGGCATTGCTGTATTTTTTTCGTATTTTTTCCATCTGTGTGAGCGGGAAGGGGTAAAGTTGTTCCAGGCGGACGATGGCTACTTCTTTGGTATCCAACGCCCGTTGTTTATGAAGTAAGTCATAATAAATTTTCCCTGTGCAAAGGAGTACCCTTTTTACTTTTTTGCCTTGAGCGGCAGTTGTAATCGTTGCGTCATCATATAGTTCTATAAAACGAGTATTGGGTTCGAACTCCTCTAAGGAGGAGATAACCTCCGGATGTCGGAGCAGGGATTTAGGTGTCATAATGACGAGTGGTTTTCGGAAGGGGCGTGCCAATTGTCTTCGGAGTATATGGAAGAGATTGGCAGGTGTAGTGATGTTGGCGACTGTCATGTTGAACTCGGCACAACTCTGAAGGAATCGCTCCAAACGGGCGCTGGAATGTTCCGGGCCCATACCCTCCATTCCGTGGGGGAGGTAAAGTACCAATCCATTCATTTTACCCCACTTGCTTTCGGCTGAGGTGATGTACTGATCTACAATAGTCTGAGCGCCGTTGAAAAAGTCTCCAAATTGAGCTTCCCAGATAACAAGAGGCGTTGGTGACACCATCGCGTAGCCATATTCGTATCCCATGACAGCGAACTCATTTAGGAGGGAATTATAGATACGGAATTTACCTTGATTGGGATAAAAATCGTCAAGCCGGTTATATTTTTCGTAAGTGACGATGTCGCGAAGCACTGCATGGCGGTGGGAAAATGTGCCCCGAAGTACGTCCTCTCCGGAAAACCTTACATCCTTACCTTCGATTAAGATGCTGCCGTAGGCCAGGAGTTCCGCCATTGCCCAATCCAATTGACCTTTGTCGAGGAGTTTTTGCTTACCCTTGAGCAATCGCACTACTTTCTTGGATGGTGTAAATCCACTTGGGAGGGTCATCAGCTGCTTGATGATAAGGTCTCTATTCTTTTTACTGATACCAGTTTTGGGCGATTCCAGAAAGTCATTGGGATTCATAGTAAAAGTGAGCCCTTCCCATTCTTTCTCCGGTTTTTGAGGTTGGTATTCGAGTTCTTTTTGTCTTACTTTATCAAGTCGATCTTGTAAGAATTTTTTGAATTGCAACTCCATCTGATCAACCTCAAATCTAGTCATATCTCCTCGATTGATGAGTAGCTCGGAGTAAATATCCAGAGGGTTTTTATGGACTTTGATTAGTTTGGTCATTTCCGGCTGCGTAAAGCTTGGGTCGTCGGCCTCATTGTGGCCATGTTTCCGATAACAGACAATATCTACAAAAACGTCTTTATGGAATTTTTGACGGTATGCAATTGCGAGCTGCGTGCAGTATAAAACGGCTTCGGGGTCATCTCCATTGACATGGAAAATGGGAGCGCCTACTCCATTGGCAATAGCCGTGCAGTAATCAGATGAGCGCGCTTCTGTGAAGTTGGTTGTGAAGCCGATTTGGTTGTTGATGACAAAGTGAAGCGTACCTCCAGTTTTATAAGCCTCCAATTGGCTCATCTGGATGGTCTCATAGCCGATACCCAAACCCGCCACAGCTGCATCACCATGTATCAGTACGGGCAATATCCTGCTATAGTCATTATCGTAAAGCATATTGGCTTTTGCTCTTGTGAAGCCTCCCACCACGGGATCAACAGACTCTAAGTGCGAGGGGTTGGGCATAAGCTCAATGTGCATCTTTTTTCCATTGGTTGTGTTAACCTGCGAGGCGTATCCGAGGTGGTATTTGACGTCTCCATCTCCTTCGTTGACAGAGGGGATTTCGTCTCCTTCAAATTCGGCGAAGACCATATCGTATGTTTTACGAAGAATATTTACTAAGACATTCAATCTGCCCCTGTGTGCCATTCCGATAATGACTTCCTCAATACCCCTTTCTGATCCGAAGTTAATGACGGCATCCAGGGCTACAATAGAAGACTCTCCTCCCTCTAAGGAGAATCGTTTTTGCCCCATGTATTTGATGCCTAAAAACTCTTCAAAAACGACGGCTTCGTTTAGTTTCTCAAGGATGCGTTTTTTCTTTTCGAGTGGTAGTAGGTATGCCTGATCCGGTTGGTAGGTTTCGATTTGTCTTCGGAGCCAAAGCCTTTCCTCTCTTTCTTTGATAAAATGATACTCAAATCCAATGTGTCCGCAATAGACTTTTTCGAGGTGATTAATAACGTCTCTAAGGGTGGGGTTTTGAAGTCCTTTAATTTTGTTTCCGGCAAGGAATACCGTATCTAAATCATCATCAGTTAACCCATAGTGCTCTTTTTCTAAGTAAGGTTTTCTATCTTTTCTGGTTCGGATGGGGTTTGTATCTGCTTTGAGGTGACCTCTGTTTCTATACGCTGTAATCAGTAGCATTAGGTTTAGCTCCTTATTACTTATTTCGTAGGAAGAGTCTGTTGGAGCATTAGCAGGGAGTGTTTTTTCAGAGAACTCAAAACCGAGGAAAAAATTCCGCCACCCTTCATCGACGGAGTTAGGGTCTTTTTTATATTCTCTGTACATGTTTTCAATAAATGCCGGATGGGCATTGGCTATGAAAGAAAAATCGCTCATTGTATTTTTTTGTTAAAGTCCGGATGTCGATTAAAATGGAAACGCAAAGATGCTTTGTTCTGTTGAAAAATGCACGATTTTGTTCATTTCTTTTTTTGCGGTAAACAAGGGGAAAGCTCGTTTTGAATAAAAATCGAATAAATATTCATTCAAATATTTCATTTTAATAAAAAAAGGCATACATTTGCACTCCGAAAAAAATAATATAAATTTATTAGTGTAATGGCAAACCATAAATCAACAAAAAAGAGAGCGCGTCAAGATCAGAAAAAACGCGTGACTAATAGATATTACAAGAAGTCAACTCGTACCGCAATTAAGAAGTTACGTGAGATGACATCTAAGGAAGATGCCGCGAAGTTTTTGCCAAAGGTCATTTCGATGGTGGATAAATTGGCTAAGAAAAATACCTGGCATAAAAACAAGGCGTCTAACTTGAAAGCTAAGTTAACAAAATACGTTAATTCACTTTCGTAATTTATTCTTTTTGTGAAGAATAAAAAGTGTATGTTGAATCATTCAGCATACACTTTTTTTCGTTGGGGACAACCCATTGAAGTGGAAGGCGCTTATTTTTGCTTCATTTTCCTTCCTACAATATCAACTTTACCCCCTTTTTTATGTGGGTAAGGGATAGGGGGCTCTTCTGAGATCTGGTTAAATACCTTTTCAATATACGTCCATGCTCCGTTTTCCAGCTTATATCCTTCGTAGCTGCCATCAGGAACGAAGGTGGGACCTTCACCGTAATTCCCATTGATTCGCTCTAAGTGCTCTGTTATAATCATGTCCATCTCCAGGACAAATTTTAAACTGACACTTGCATCAGCAGAGTATTCTTTTAGTACCCTTTTTTTTGTTGTTTTATTGTTGTTCTCATCAATGGCTACAAAAACAGGTGATCCAAAGACGGCTTTTCCGTCCTTGAAGTGGAGTACGTCTATCAATTTTCTTTTGAAAAAGAAACGATACCCGTCAAATCCAAAAAGCAGGTATTGTCTGCCCTGTGGCGTATCGAACTGTCTGATGGAATAAATCAAATTGCCGTACCACTGATCAGGAGTGAGTTCCATTTGTTCCAGATTGGAAGACTCAATATTCGTCGAACGATCAATGAGTGGAATGAGTTTTAAATCCGGTGAATTCATTTGGATAGCGCCATAATATCGGTATGTGTCTTTATCGACGTATAATTGCCAAGTAAAAATACGAAAACTACTATCCTGTGGGTATTGAATGGAGACGGATGCTGCCCTGTCAAATGGAAAATTAAAGGAATTTTTGATTTGAAGTGCTCTTTTTAGAGTCACAATCAGTTTTTTGCAGGCACCGAAGCGATATTCCGTAATAGAGTCGTTGACAACAGCATATCCAGCTAAAGCAAGGGTGTCCTGAAATTCCTCCAATTTTGCCCTGTCTTCGAGACTAACAACACCTGCTCTTTGTCCGAAGGAAGACCATGAATAAAAAAATAAAAAACCAATAATTAGCAATCTCATATTTGAAAATTTGAAGTAACCATACCATACACAGAACGCCCCGATAATCGAGGATAGTATCCTTCTATATTGGTATTTGGGGTGTTTTGAGAAGAGGTGGATTGTAAAAAGTTATTAAAAACTTGAAAAACCGAAGAAAATGTATTATATTTGTGGTTTAATTACAAATAATGGATAAAAAATCATGGTAATTGAATTTTCTGTAAAAAATTTTTATTCAATAAAGGAAGAAGCCGTGCTGAGTTTTGAAGCATCGTATTCTGACGATTTGGAAGACTACTATGTTGTCGAGCCGCGAGACGGGATGCGTCTACTGAAGCTGGGTTTGATATATGGAGCCAATGCTTCAGGGAAAACAACGGTTCTTCGCGCCCTAGATTTTGTCCGTGAATTGGTGCTTAATCCACTTGATAAAAAAACAGATGAGCTGGATTTTAAGCCATTTTTGTTTGATGAGAATACGCCATTTGAGAATACCCATTTTGCCCTTTCTTTTGTTCAAAACAAGGTGAAGTACCTCTTGCAATTGGAGTTAAACAAGAAAGCAATTGTTAGCGAGAAGCTCTATTTTTTTAGTCCGAATAAGGCACTAGTATATGAACGCTCTACAGACGTCGTGCATCAGGTTAGTAGAATTGTTTTTGGGAGTAAGATTAAAGCCGATAAAAAATATAAAAATATTCTAGAGGCAAATACCTTGTGGAATAATACCGTTTTGGGTGGTTTTTTGAAGACTAATTTTAATTCGAGTGAGATGCAAGAATGTATCGATTGGTTTGAAGAAAAGTTGAAGCCAATGATTACACCTAGAACGAACCTTCTAGGCTTTATTTCTGAAAAGATTAATTCAAATGAAATCAATAAACAAAGCGTTGTAGATATTTTGAGAAAAGCTGATTTTAATATTTCAGATGTCATTCTTAAAAGGGAAGACGAAGACCTTAATGATTATCTGACAGGAGTGGTGAGGGAGTCAACTCCCCGTTACGGGAATATCTCAATTGACAGGGAGGTCTTTTTTCGGCATAAAATTGGTGATCACCACCGAGGATATGCGCTGCCCTACAAAGAGGAGTCACGGGGGACACAGCGCTATTTCCAGTTTAGCGGTTTACTTGATTATATGATAAAGAACAAAACTATTTTTTTAATTGATGAGTTGGAGTCGTCCTTGCATCCGGACTTGCTAAGGCATTTTTTACTCTCTTTTTTGACTAATACAGCGGGGGCACAACTAATAGCTACTACTCATTATCGTGAATTGCTAATGGAGCGGGATATTTTCAGAAATGATGCTATTTGGTTTACGGAAAAAGACGCCAAGGGGGGGACGGAATTATTTTCTCTAAATGACTTTGACTCATCTGTTGTCCGAAACACCAGCTCCATTTTTAACGCTTATAAAATCGGGAAGCTAGGGGCTGTTCCACAATTGGATGATTACTATATCAGCAGGGAAGAAGGCTGAAGGTATGGGACGAGCAAAACACAAAAGGAAAGCCAAGAAAATTTATTCTGTTATTGTTGACGGGCAGACGGAGGTATGGTATCTACAAATGATGAAGCGGCATGAAAATCTGCCTAGGATAGACGTCAAGCCTGAATTACCCAAAAAGAAAAAACTGGCAGAGCAGTTTAAAACCGTCTTGAGTAATGCCATCGATTACGATAAGGTTATATGG
>JALVDO010000878.1 GCA_027008975.1 Saprospiraceae bacterium
ATTTAATTGATTCCTTCAAAAATCATTTTTTCAAAAAGTCAGGTTATGTGAATTGAGCGAATGAAAGGTTATGTCAAATTAGGACAATCGTATAAAAAGGTGAGATATAAATATTTCTCGCGGAGGACGCAAAGGGGTATTACTATTGATTCCTTATACCATTAAAGTACGACTAATTGCGTTATATTTGTGCCTGCACAAGGTAAGAAACGACCGTTAGATATGATTAAGGAAGTAGAAATAAAGGTAAAACCGGCACAGATTGAAAATATTGAGTTCATCGACCAATTGGCGATTCGCAAAGCGGGGTGTCCGAAGCGGGATGTAACAACTGTTCGGCTACTCCGCAAATCAATCGACGCTCGTGGTCATACTCCGGTATTTCGGCTGCGGCTAGCCGTTTACATCAACGAAAATTTCTCGCCGGAGCCCGCTCTTCTGGATAGCTTTCAAATGGTACACGACGCCCCTGAAGTAGTGATAATTGGCGCCGGTCCGGCTGGGTATTTTGCAGCATTAGAGGCGCTTGAATTAGGACTAAAACCCATCATTTACGACCGGGGAAAGGACGTTCGTAGCCGTAGGCGCGATTTGAGAGCAATTCAGCAATTTGGAGAAGTAAACCCCAACTCCAATTACTGCTTTGGAGAAGGTGGCGCAGGGACTTATTCCGATGGGAAACTCTACACTCGCTCACATAAAAGAGGAAGTATCATCAAAGCGCTTCGACTGCTCGTCGAACACGGTGCCACCTCCAACATTCTGATAGATGCTCACCCCCATATCGGCTCGAACAAGCTACCGTTAATCATTGCCAATATTAGAGCAACCATCTTGCATTTTGGGGGAGAAATACACTTTGAGCACCGACTGACGGACTTGCAAATAGAGGACAAAAAAATAACGGGTGTCATCCTCAATGACAATATCGAAAAAAGGGCGCGTGCCGTCATCCTTGCCACCGGGCATTCGGCCAGAGATATTTTTTACCTGCTGCATCGAAGGGGAGTTCGGTTGGAAGCCAAGCCTTTTGCCCTTGGCGTCAGAATTGAACACCGGCAATCACTTATTGACAAGATACAATACAAGCAAGAAAAGAGAGATAGCAATCTTCCTGCTGCCAGTTACCGGCTCAACTGCCAAATACAAAATCGCGGTGTTTTCTCTTTTTGCATGTGTCCCGGAGGGCTGATTGTCCCCACCGCTACCGCTCCCGGAGAAATTGTCATCAATGGTATGTCCCTATCGAGACGTGACTCCCCATTTGCCAATTCAGGAACGGTTGTCTCTGTTGAGTTGGAAGATCTGATACCCTTTCAGAAGGAGGGTGTTTTTATGGGGTTGGCCTTCCAACAGTCAGTTGAACAGCGGATGTTTAATCAGGCAGGAGATGGCAGCCAAAAAGCGCCGGCACAACGATTGACGGATTTTGTACAAGGGCAATTAAGTAGTTCTCTCAATGAAACCTCCTATATTCCCGGATTGGTGAGTGCTCCTCTTCACGAATTACTGCCGGCTTTTATAAGTGAGCGATTACGGGAAGGTGTCAAGGCTTTTGGCAAAAAGATGAAAGGTTACTATACAGAAGAAGCCAACGTGATAGGTACAGAAAGCA
>JALVDO010000879.1 GCA_027008975.1 Saprospiraceae bacterium
AGGTACGATGAAGACCTCTTCGATGCCGGTACCTGGGCACTTAAAATTAACGGCTTGCTCCAAAGCAAATACATGGACATCCTTCAGGCAAGAGAAAAAATACGAACCGGATTAGACGGACTTCAGGCGATGCACGAACAAATGGATTACTTTGATTTTTCCTTCGCACGGAAATCTACCTCCCTAAGTGCATTCACTCAAAAAATAAACGACTATGAGGCTGACCTGAATTCATGGTGGCAATCCATTGGTGGCAAAGTGCAGGATGAATTATTGAGGCTTAGCGCCAAAACGGTTCAGGCAAGTCTGATGCCGTACCGGAAAAAAATCCAGGGTCTTGAAAAAGAATTGGACATCTTCGTTGAAGAATTAAATGCGACAGGATTGTACCACCTTCCATTTTCTGCTAATATGTTGACGCTCTCCAAAAAACAAAAATATCTTGAAGAAATCCTCGGACAATTGGAAGAGACCGATTACCACTTGCGTGATTTTGATTTGTTTTTTGATTGGCAAAGTCTGTGGTACACCCTTTCGCAGGAGACGAGGCGAGTCCTTGCTGCCTTAATCAAGGTGAAGCCGGATAATTGGATTAATGCTTTCAAAAGCTGGTATTATTTTCATCTACTTTCTAATCACCAAAGTCCGGTCATGCCGGTGGCACCCTATGATTTGGAGGGCTTGCATCAGATTTACGAGCAGCTAAACCAAAGCGCCCGTGCTGCACTCCCGGATATATGGAATGAGAAAGCGGAGATTGCCAAATCTACCTTAAAAACGACACATAAAAAGCTGTTTAGGCAAATGATGGATAAGAAGGAGGGCGTCGGTATGCGCGAACTATTTGCCGGATTATCCGAACCGATCTTAGAGCTGAATCCCATTTGTCTGTCTTCGGTTTCTCAATTGGCGAATTGGACAAATATCCCCGATTTTACCTTCGATTATCTCCTCGTCGAAGAGGGGCAATTGGTGGAAGAAAATATCCTGCCACTCTTTACTAAAGCCAAAAGGGTAGTTGTCTTCAATACGCCCGTCGAGGAGCAGATAATCCCATTCGCGCTACCTGAAATACTCAAAAAAGAAGGTGTCCACGAAGTGCTTCTATCCACTGATAATCCGGAGCAAAAAAAGCTAGTGCCCGGGGTGAAAGCCGTCAATGGATACCCGAATGAAGCAACGGGCATCAATGAAAGGGAACTATCGGAAGTGATTCGTTTGTTAAATGAAATAAAAGTTATTCCTGGTAGGAAGTTGCCATCGGTCGCCATGGTGTTTACGACTCCCGCACAACGCGATGCCGTTTTCCGAAGTCTGCTGACCATTAAACAAAAGCGACTGCCGGGCTTTGAAATTATCCTACAATTGGAGCGTAACGGATTGGCATTGCTAACAGTGGATGAATTGCCCGGTCAGCAATTTGACACGGTGTTATGGAGTCTAGGGTTTGACGAGGCAGCTTTCTTTATCAACAATGGCCTTCCCCGATGGGAAACCTACTCGCGCATCATCTATGAACGCTCCAAAAATAGCCTGACTATTATCCATTCTCTTTCCGAAGAGGAGCTCGCAAAGCTGCAAAAAGAAACGGCCAATACCTCTGCATTTACGACT
>JALVDO010000880.1 GCA_027008975.1 Saprospiraceae bacterium
TGGCTACAAAACAGATAAAGCAGGATATGTTGCCAATTTTGCAATATTCGATGCCAAAGGACGCCTCGTGAAAAAGTCAAATAATAATCAACTACTAGGAACTCAGGGCGTCTTCAAATGGGATGGTACCAATGACGATAAGGAAAAAGTCAGAATGGGTATTTATATTATTTGGGCAGAAATATTTGCTCCGGATGGAACGATTTCTGAATTTAAAAGAACCTGTGTAGTTGCAGGTAAATTAAACTAAAAGGCAACCTAACTGAAATAAAAAACTGAATTTACACTGTATTGTGAATTAAAAATAGCTTTTTAAGTCAAAACGACATTTTTTGATTTCACCTAAAAGGGTTTATAAAAACGCTCCGTTTTTTGTCACAAAATAGAATAGAATGTTTTTTTGATTTTATTTGTAAGTGATTTATTTGCAATGAGTTGTAAATATTTTTTTTTCTTAAAAATATATTATTTTCAAAAAAAACAGTCACTTTTTTTGAAATTGTGGTAAGAGAGGACTTATGTATCCCCTTATCTTTGCACTACAAATACATGGTATCGTATCCATTGATGCTGTGTCTTGAAACAAATTTACAAAAATATAATTGGGTGAGTGTTTGTTCGGATAACCTTCTGTTTTCGCAGAGGGTTATTCCTTTTTTGGGCGATGGCAATAATCAGTGCAATAGTCTAAACACCTGTACAAAGCCAAGGACGATAAAAATAATACCCATGATGAAATTCATATTTCGGGAGACACCGGACATTTTTTTTACTAATATTTGAGAAAGGAAGACGTAACCGAAGAATAGTGCCATCATTCCGAGAATGCCTCCGGAAATAAAAAAACTCAATTCGGGCTTTTTGAAAGATATCCAGCCCTTCGTGCCGAATACAGTACCAATAACCAACCAATAAGGTATGGCAAGGAAATTTATCGTAGAAGTGAAAATTCCCCTGAGAAAATAGCCTTGTCCCTTTGTTTCAATCTCTTTATTTGTTTGTGTACTCTGTTTTCTCTCTTTTATTCCCTTGAACAAGAAGAAACTCCCAAGCCCCAATAAGACAAAGACGGCAGCATCTTCGAGAATGCTCATGACTTGTTGGTTCTCAACAATCATATCCGAGCACGCGAGGGAAAACCACTCCTGTACTCCTCCTACTAAAAGTGCGCCGAGAGAAAATACTAAGCCGGCTTTTAGATTATTCTTCACACTAATACCTACAATGGACAGATTAATCATACTAGGGGGAAGGTATCCAATAAAACCTGCAGCAAAGCCGTAAAAAAACGTTGACATTGAATGGAGCTTTTTATGATTACGCTACAAAGGTAACGTAATTATACGAGAAGGACTTTTAATAATTAGCGAAGTGTCTTTGTCGCTACGTATTTTTAGCCCCGCTAATGACTAACGATGACCTCGTTAATCTCCAAAACCTTTACTTCTGTTCGTCTATTGTATTGGTATTGTTCTTCGCTACACTTTACTCCGTCAACACATTTATTTCGAGGAAATGCCTCTCCATAACCGAACGCCTGAATTCTATCCGGCTCAATACCTCTTCCTACGAGAAAGGCCTTAGCCGCCTCCGCTCGTTTTAGGGATAATTTT
>JALVDO010000881.1 GCA_027008975.1 Saprospiraceae bacterium
ACCCGATAGCAACACCTCAAAATCTTCGTTGTTATTAATATTGACGATGGTGTCTCTATCGTGAAGAACGGGGTCGTAGGTGACAGTGGATAACTGCCCGTCTCCGGGCTGGTATTGTTTGAAGTTTGTAAAAAATCCGCTGTGGAATTCTATCCCTTTATCCTGATGGTTAAAATCCAGCCGTCCGGTCCAGTTGTTCAGCCCGTAGATGTGGTCGAGTGTCTCATCGTTTGTCAGCACGGTCTCGTTTTGGAAGTCGAGGTTTCGCTCGTGTCGTTGTATGGAGTAATCATTTAGTCCGGCGGTCAGTTGAATGTCATTTTGGGCGTCAATTTTTTTGCGTAAGCGAATGCCGTATGTACCGTTCCTCAACTCGTGTTTGAGGAAGGTAAAATAAGCGCGATTGTAAATGTAAGTATTCCGGTCATAGCTGTACAACCCGAATCCGGAAAGTGAAAAGCCTTCACCCAACGCCAAATGAATCGCCCCCATAACATCGAAGAAGGTATAGCCGAAATGATATTGTGGTCCGTCCACTTCGGCACCGCGTAGCCGGAAGTTATTGAGCGTCTCACGGTAAGCTTTCTTGCGAAAAAAATCGAAGTAACTCGCCCTTCCGGAAAGGATAAAAGACGCCTTTTTGCGTTTGCCGAAGGTGTTTTCAAAGGCAATTTTGGAGTTGGTAGCCCCCAGCTCGAAGTCTGTCTTTTTGGTCTTTGCTTGCCGCAATTCGACATTCATCACCGAGGAGAGCGCATTGCCGTATTTGGCGGGCATTCCTCCTTTGTAGAAGGTAAGGCTTTCTACAGCTACCGCCGGCACGATGGAGTAGCTGTTGAATAAATGCCCGGTACTGCTGGTTTGCACCCCGTTGATGTGACCGACATTTTGGTCGAGGCTGCCCCCACGGACGGTAATCCCTTTGGAGACTTCTTCCCCCTTTGACACCCCCGGGAATAGTACTAACGCAGAAAGGTAATCAATCTCCCCGCCAAGACTTGGCAGCGCATCGACGACCGTTTTGTTGATGGCAATCCGCCCGCTTCTGTTATCCTGAATACCGGCGATGCCTTCGACCACGACGCTTTCCAGCGCATTGGGATGCAAACGGATTTGTATCGTTTCTATGTCTTTTATGCGGAGGCTTTGGTTTTGGTAAGCGACGTGATCGAAGAATAAGGTCACGGGCAGTTGGGACACCTTTATCTCAAAAAATCCATTTCTATCCGTCAATGTGTATTGTGTCCGCAGGGAATCATAAACAAAAACGCCCTCGACGGGTGTCTCCGCGGTGGCTTCCAATACGTACCCGCTGACGGTCTGGCTTTCGCCAAAAGCAGGCAGGATTGTTGGCAACATTAGTAAAAGGAGTAAGCGCAGCATATTGATGGTCGTTTTAGTGCTCTGCCAAGATTAAATTGTCGGGGAATCTGCTGCCTCTTTTTATCCATTTCTGCTTCACCTCCCTGCCTGCTGCCGCAGGCTACCGTATATACATAAGTCAACAAAAGAAAGAGAAAAGAGGTTTGATATATGAACAAAAGAAAATAATTTTGACAATTTTTGGAGATAAACGTTTGGATGCGAGATACCAGAAGGTAAAGCAATC
>JALVDO010000882.1 GCA_027008975.1 Saprospiraceae bacterium
GTGGCATCGCTAAAGATACACGATGCCTTATTTCAGGAGAAATACGACACAACCACTATGCGGTGGATAGCTGCCGTCAGGCAAAATTTAGACCCTGAATATGGACTACTCCCACACTCGGTTTATCCAAACGGCAATGTCCGGGAAGGAGCAAGAGGTTCTTCACAAAGTCTCATGCTAAACTTTTTAATCGAAATAGACACTTCTTTTGCAAATGAACAATTTCGGCAATACAAACAACTATTTCTTACAAAAAGGCTTGGACTGCCCGGCATCAGAGAATATCCCAAAGGAGCAAAAGGCTATGGCGATGTCGATTCCGGTCCGGTTATCCTGGGTATTGGCGGAGCAGCTTCCATTGTCGGGCAGCGTACCATGGGTAAATACCACAACTGGGAATCATTTCGGGGATTGCGCAACGCTATTGAGACCTTTGGCGTCGGAATGACTATCCACAAAAAAAAGCGCTACCTCTTCGGTCTGCTGCCGATGTCAGATGCTTTTATCGCATGGAGCAATTCATTGGAAAAGTCGCGGATACCACCCACTCATGCTTTCCGGGGACAGTGGTATTTTCACATTATTTCTTTGGTTATTATCATTATTTTGACCTTGCTAAGGCGAAAAAGAAAAACATCGACATCAAGGTAACAATTTCTGCCCTATCACCAGCTGCCCCCGGCACCACCACCGCCAAAACCACCGCCGCCAAAACCACCAAAGCCACCGCCGCCGAAGCCACCAAAACCGCCATCGCTACCACCACCATGATGATGTCCACCACCGCCGAAGCCGCCACCGGGGAAGAATATCCAGCCACCACCACGTCTTCTACGTCCCGGATAATCGTAACGACCGTCGCGATCATAGCCACCATCGTCACCGCCGCTACCGCCACCATGATTACCTAGAATAGATAGCAGTACAAAGATAGCAATGATAAGGATGATGATGTAAATGATGGGGATACCGTCTTTTTCTTCCTCGACAACATTGAAGTTCTTCTTGGGCTTGTATTCTTCGCTGCCGAGCTCCATTATTGCATCAGTGGCGCGGTCTAATCCAGCATAGAATCGTCCCTTGCGAAAAGCGGGGGTCAGTATATTATCAATTATCCGCTTGGCTATTGCATCCGGCAGGAATACTTCGCTACCATAGCCGGTCTGTATCCGGATTTTTCGATCTTTTTTTGATACCAAAAGTACAATACCGTTATCGTCTTTTTCGCCTCCAACTCCCCATTCATGGCCCAGCTTTGTCGCAAATTCCATGGGGTCTTCCCCATTGAGTGACTCCGTCGTATAGACCAATATCTGGATGCCGGTAGATTTGGCGTAATCACTCAATTTGCGTCCCAAACGCACCACCTCTCCCCTACTCATCAAGTGCGCATTATCCTGTACGAGGAATTCCCTCTTTTGGGGAGTGGGCTGCTGTCCGGATACGAGTAGTGCCGGCAACATCAGTAATAAAATCAAATATCTTCGAATGTGCATTTTTTTCTACGTTTTTACCGGGTGGTACTCCCTCCCGTCATTTCCAACAGCAAGGTAAAATAAAAGGTTGAAACGTTCCTGTTTTTGTGATAAAATTGACGATTTATTATACGAAGTTGTTTTGTAACTACTTGCCATCATTTAACGTAACTACTTACGAGTGCATCATTTTTGTCTGAAAATGGGCATCCATAAGTAATTATCTTTTTTTGATTTAGGAACAAGGAACGTGAAGAACACCCCATCCCCATACGGGCGCGTATTGGCGCGGGCGCGTACCGGTGCGGGCAAGCTCAACAAGGAACACCGATTTAAGATTTTAGATTTATTATTCGTTTTCCATATCAAACTTTGGGTTTTTTTTGCTTAAAAACTTCTAAAATCTTAAATCGTTAATCGATGTTCGATATTCAATTTCCTATTTATCACCCATTAGCCACTTCTCATTTCTTGATATAAGTCATGAGGAGATATGTAGTTACTTTTTCACATAAAAAGAAGAAACAGGAAGTGGCTACCTTGTTTTTTTGCCTAATAAATATTACTTTTACGGATGAATTGATGGGAAACAAGATATTCATCCTGATTCTAAAGCTATAGAAACTAACAGCCAAAACTTATGAAGCATCGATTTTATCTTTTTGTGATACTTTTCGCACTTAGTTCATGCGTATCAAAACCATTCCAGATTGAGGATGTCGGCAAAATAGACGGAATACGTCCCATTTATTACACGGATGATGACTGGCGGGATGTTTACGTCATAGAGCCGCAGCCGATTATCAACCTCCGCAATGTTTACTATTACGAGCAATATATTTTTGTGGCAGAATATCTTAAAGGGATTCATATTTTTGATAATAGTGATCCTACTCATCCTGTTCAGATAAAATTTATCCGGATTCTTGGAAATGGAGGAATGGCTGTCAGGGATGGTTTTTTGTATGTGGATAACTACACCGATTTGGTTACGCTCGATATTCACGACATCAATAATATCCACGAAGTCGGGCGGGTTGAGGACTATTACGATCCGGAGTCCCTTTTCAATTACCCCGAATTTTATCATGGGTACTTCGAATGTGTCGAACCGGACAAAGGCGTTATCCTTGGCTGGGAAGCAGCCGTGCTGGAGAATCCGGATTGTTATCGGGAGTGAGAATTAGAATTAGAATCTGATCCCCGAGCTGACGCACATACGTGTCCAGCTCGCCCAGCCTGCCCGGCTAGTCCGTATGGATGCTGGGGTATGGGTACCGGTTAGGAAGATCGGGGAGCAGTTTGCGATAGGAATTAGAATTGAAAACTTAAAAAAAATGAAATATTCAAAATTATCAATTTACCTACTATTGGCATTAGCTTTTTTGCGTTGTACCAAGGAAGCTGGTTCACCTGCCCCCTCATCCTCAAACACAGGGGTAGGAGGTTCGTATTCGGTATTTATGATTGTCGGCGACTACCTGTACACCATTACCAATACGGATATCAAGACCCTCAGCCTCGAAGACCCTGCTAATCCAAAATTAATTGATACGCAGCGAATCGGTGAGAACGTTGAGTCGATTTTCAATCTCGACAATAGGTTGTTTATTGGCTCCGGTTCGGGCTTGTATATTTACAGGATAAAAGACGATGGGATACCACAATTTGTAAGTAGTTTCGCCTATGACCAATTCCCTATTCGTCCGTGCGATCCGGTCGTGGCTAATGATAGCTTTGCCTTTGTTACCCTCAACACCGTTAATGGCGCCTGCCGAGGTACCGAAATACAACTTAATCAATTGGCGATTTTTGACATTACCGACATTAACAATCCGGTGATGATTAATACTTATCCTTTGAGCGGACCCAAGGGCGTCGGGCTGGATGGCAATACAGTATTTGTCTGCGACAATGAGGAAGGCTTAAAGATATTTGATGTGACGAATAAATACGACATTAAGCTTATCAAGCAATTTGGCGGGTTTACCGCCTACGATGTGATTCCTTTTGACGGTCTGTTGCTCGTCGTCGGACCTGAAAATCTCTATCAATTTGATTATAGTGATTTGGATAACATTCATCAGGTATCAAAAATTGCCATCAAACCCTAAACATGAAAAGAATATATCTTGCTCTGTTTTGCATAGCAATGGCGAGGATATCCGTGGCGCAGTTGGACACAATTGAGCCGGCAAGGCTAACACTCGGCATGGATATATGGGCGCTATTATCGCCAAAGTTGTCAACGCTCTCCGTTTATGGTAATCAGCGACTTGGCAGGAATCAATACGTGACGGCTGAAGTGGGCTTTGTGCTTGAAGACCTGAATAAAGCAAACCCCAGAATAGATAAAATTGGAGGACAACGATTCAGTCTGGTTTATCAATTTCAGCGAGACAGGAGAAAATTTTGGAATGCCTCCTACTATTTCGGGATCTCCTACGATTGGGATCACCTTGAGGGAGAAGGAAGGACGACTTTCTCTCGCGCCACCGGACAGTTTTTGCAGCGGTATCCCTATAGTACGACAGAGGATTATCATTCCATTGGTCTGAATTACGGCGTCATACGTTACATCGGTCAACACTTCTCCTTTGAGTTTGGCATGAAAATAAACAAGGGAAAAAGGAAAAGTCAATTGAAGACCGATGTGCCTTTTGATGCAATTTTAACCGACCCCGACTCAGTGAACCTCTTTAAGCCTTTAAGAAGTGAAGATAACGGACAATTTATCGACATGCGCTTTTCTCTGCGCGTGGGGTACGTGGTGTGGTGATTTGTTCTGTCCAAGTTGGATTGCCGGCTTAATATCCGCATTACGAGGACACCACCACCCGTACACCCCTAACCTCACCTTCCACCTGCAACACCAAATAATACACCCCTGCCGGGACATTTTTGAGTACTATGCGCTGCTCACAAAGCCCCTCTTGTATCACTTGTCCCTGTGGAGTCATCAATTGGTAGGGCGTGGGTTCTTCAAGTCCGGTGAGATGAAGCACACCCGCTGAAGGAACGGGATTGGGGAACACACCGATTTTGGGATGGATACCCACGGTGCGAACTCCGTCAGGAGTGCTGTATGCCTCTATTCCGAACCAAAGGCTTTGCAAGGTGCTTTGGTCTAAGTCGATGAGAAACCAATCCTGACTTTGTGGTAACAGCACCACGCCCTCTCCCTCCTGTCCTGTCGGGTCAAGTGGAAAGAGGCGAATGGAATCGGCTTCGATATGTAGCAGGACGGAAATATCCAATGCCTGCACTTCCGTCGGGCTTTCGCCCCAATTGTTATGAACCGTTGTTGTGCCATCCCATGTCATACCTTGGTTTTGGAATCGGGAAACAAATGTTATCAGAGAACGCTGTGCATTTACCAACGGCTCTCCGGTCAGGGACGCCCAGACGATGACACCGTGAGCCTCCGCCTGTACTATCTGCATATCGATGCCGCTGATAGCCGGAGCCTGCTCCAATTGTCCGGCGACACAAGCAAGCTGTGGAGATTCGAGGCGTAATAATTGTCGCTGTGGAAAGAAAGTAATTTCATCGGTGTGGGTGGTAAAAGGTGGATTGGCAACGGTCGCCGTGGGAATATCTTCCTGCACAGCATCAAAACTACTTATTTTGATAGCAGAAGTCAGTGCCAGATGGTTATCATAAGGAAAATATTTCATCCAGCGATAACCATCATCCTGTTGTGGTGTGTTGTACAAATATTCCTCCGAGTAGTCGATTAGGGTGGGGTTGGGGTCTTCCTGTATCAACCCCTTGCGAAAAGCATAAGAAAATATCGGAAATAATGCCATCACAGGTGTATTGCGATGCAGGCTGAAATAATTGTTTTGAACATCAATATCCCAATGCGCCGGATCTCCACCATTGTATTCAAAAAACATAAAACCGTCAGCACCATGAAAAGCGCCATATCCTGCCAAAATAGGTACCATTTCCGCCTGATAGATATTGGGCTGAGGGTGATTCAGCTCGCTAATGGTTAATGGCTTGTGTTGCATCTGAAGCCCGCCAAATATACCGGGGACGTAACCCAAATAATCCGTCATCAGCATGGAGTTATTATTGATGTACCAATCCCATGGCGACCACGGCTGGTTCGGAAATTGAGGGTGATCCCAATAGGCGTGATCATCGATGTAATCCAAATCCTGATGGGTAAACGGCTCAAAAGCACCCCCAAGGGCATTAGAGCCGGTGATGGGGACTCTGACGCCCAGTTCATTCGACAAAAAGTCGTGCATTTCGTCATAATAATCCTTTTGCAGCTTCAAGTAAAATTCAGCCATATCCGCTACGCGTTGCTCATTAAACGTCAGCCGCTCATTGTATCGCATACGGCGAATATTACCCAAGGCGAGGTCTTCGCCCTCTTCCAAGCCTACCTTCCGAGTACGCTTCATACTTACGTCATCAATCCAAAAAGTGCCGGTCTGAATCCCAAGGCTAAAACTGACGCGGGTCTCGTCATTGGTCTCGGGTGCGGTGAAGGAAAAAGAGTACTCCTGCCACTCCGTCGTCAGGGCGATAGAAGTGCCACCGTACCACGTCCAGGGAGGTGCGTTACGGAAGGCACTGGCGATAATTTCGGAAGGAGCATCTGCTTTCGCAAAAAAGTGAACAGAATAAATCGAATCCGTCTCTATCGACCGGTCGTTTTCCTCAAACTGAATATGCCAATCCGTCCCGGTCACATTTGTAACCGATATTTTAGCGCAATAATCTCCACTGTAAGGACTGGCGGCGTCGATTTCGGCAGTAGCCTGGGCTCCTTCGTGCTGCTCGAGTGTCCACGCCTGTGTGAGGTCACCACTTTCAAATCCGCCATCTATTATCAATTCTTCGGGAGGGGTGGAAGCGGCGTTTTGCCAGACTGATTCGAGATTGCTTTGAGTACCGTATTTCTCCAGTAAAAAGCGGTTCCATTTGAGGTCGAGCGTATCGGAATGACGACTCATTATGCCGCCACCATCGGCGAAGGGATGCAGGCGATTGTCCTTCCAAAAGCCGTAGAGCGTATTCTCATTGGTTATTTCCAACATGGCCATAACGGGGTCGTCGGCTAGGGAAAGCCCTGTATAAGGATTGACTGCCGTAAGCAATTGCCGGGCGTATTCTTTTTGAAGCCCGATTATTTGCTCATCAAAGTAATTGACAGCCTTGCCAAACTCAAGCAGGGAATCGGCTCCGGCTACTCCGTCGCTCTCCGTAAAAGTACGACTGACGTGCAGGTTGATATCGGCATAGACACCTTCGGCTTTCATCTGCGCCAATAGGTAGTGT
>JALVDO010000883.1 GCA_027008975.1 Saprospiraceae bacterium
CTAAACGCACAGAAAAAGCGTAGGAGCGGTGGAAAATTCAAAAAAGGTAATGGCGCAGGACAACCAATGCATCCCCCCGGAGAAAGAGGTCAGGGGTTTTAAATAAAAACGGCTATTCTTCCCTGGACATAGGCAAATAATAAATTTACAATCTGTTAAACGAATCGGATAACTAAGCGGTACATTTCAAGCGACTTAGCCGATTCGTTTAACCTGAAGATTGTAAATTTATTTTGACGGACTATTAATTGAAGATTAGCCGTTTTTCAATAATTGTCATGTGTACAATTGTTCAATATTCATGCATGCCTTTGAGCTTGTTTTACTTAATCCCCAATCTCCTCTTCATCTTTTCAGAAAGTGCGTCTTTATGCACCATGATATTCATGGTTTTATACCGGACATAGGGGAAGGATGCGTAGAAATATCCATCGCAATCGTTGTATTTGGTTCCCCATGAATTTTTGATAATGAAGTACTTTTTGCCATTTTGGTCTTTGAGTATTCCGGTGGCGTGCATTCCGTGGTCGTCGGTTGTTGCTTGTAAGTCAAAGGCCTCCTGACGTTCCTCCTGTGTCACCCATTTTTCTTCGACGGGCTCCATAAAAGCATTTGTTCCTTTGGTATCTTTTTCGAGCGTCTCCTCATCGACCGGTAGAATGGCCAGTGCATTTTTTGAAGAAAAACCCTTTTCGGAAATATCCGCTCCCCATGCAAAGGTGTAGCCCTTCATGATGGCGCTTTCCATCACCTCCATGAGTTCGTCCAGAGGAAGATTGTAGCACGATTTCATTGCCCAATTGTCCTGCACCTCCAGTACAAAAGGCTTGTAAAACGGATGATGATTGTAGGAAGTAAGACAAACGTAATCATCCATATTCAGTCCGAGGTGGTCGCGGTAGGTATAGGGATTGTACTCTTTGCCATCGACGGTAAACTTGAAGTCGTGCAAATCGTCGGGCAAATCACCGAGGTAGGCATCGACCACTTCCGTGAATGCTTTTTTCCAGGATGGTGTCAGTTTTCCGCGCTGTGGCTTTTTGGCCAGTGCCTTGACCATGGCGGTCAGTACGGCATTCATTTCGCTATGGTTGTGCTTTTTATATCCGTAATTCAAGCCCTGATAGACGCTATTCGGGACAATCCCGTCTCTTTTGATGACCCACGGAATATCGTGAAAAGCGCCACCCGGACCGAAGGTAAACGTCCCGTACATTCGCAGATAGTTGACCGCCTTACCAATGTAAGCATTTCGGACGATGTACATCTCGGATAAATCGACCGTGCCCTTTCCCTGCCGCAACAATTCGGATTCAAAAAAAGAAAGCGCGGAGAAGCTCCAACAGGTGCCGGTACGGTTTTGGTTTTCGACGGGTGTCGCATCTAAGTTTTTGATAACCTCAAAGCGGTATTTACTACCTTTTTTGTTGGTAATAGGCTCCTGAGCCATTAGTGTATTCAGCCCAAAAAAAATGGTTAGAATAAGTGAGAGTGATTTCAATTTCATAAGTGTATTTGTTTTTGATTATTAATATTGTTAACTTTAAGGCGATAAAGGTAGGGATAATATTGAAATCGAATAAAGATAGCCCCGACCTTTTTTGGGCT
>JALVDO010000884.1 GCA_027008975.1 Saprospiraceae bacterium
TTATCTGACCAGTATTTTGGGGCGAACTTTTGATGAGGTGAAAGAAATTTATCATCGCTTTAAAGAAGATTCGGAAGTAAATGACTTATTTGAAGTCGTTTACAATTTGGGGAAAACCTCACAGGCTGAAGCCGAATACAGGCGCACCCGACAAGGACCGAGTATGGAGCGAATTGTCACTTTTAGTCCCATTCTACGGGAGACAATCGGTCATCATCACTACGGAGAGATATGGGCAAACGAAATCAAGAAGACTTTATTGGAAAAGGGATTGATAGATCGCCCCCTCCATGTCATTAGCGCGAATCTACACAGTGTGATGAACTGTTTTTTTGCAAAGGAGGCACTTTCCAAAAAGACAGAGCATGATTATTCGCTCGAAGACATCGCCCGGCGTCTCAGTCAGTCTAAAAACGACCAACTTCGCGGCCTGGTAAAGGATTTTGCACTAAAAAACGGTATGTACCAAATTGATAATTCTAACGGAACGAATATCGCTGTGCAGATATTTGATACCGCTATGATTCCGGATTCATTCATACCGGAAGAAATTAAGTTGGACAAAGAAAAGTACAAAAAAGAGCAACCCGTTATCATCGTTATGGACTATGCTTTTGGTGAACAGGCTTACGAGACCCTTGACGAATTACTAAAACCTTATGCGCCCAGTGAGGAGAAACGGATAAAAATTAATGTCCAATCCATTTCTATTATGGGAAAAGCAGGCATTCTGGAAGGAAACAAGGGAGATATTATGGTGCCAACAGCGCATGTATTCGAAGGGACAGCGGATAATTATCCCTTTGAAAACGACTTGAGTAAAGAAGAATTTGAGGATGATAACCTAAACGTTTTTGAAGGGACGATGATTACCGTGCTGGGAACTTCACTACAAAACAAGGACATTCTAAAATTCTTTAATTATTCTTCCTGGACGGCTATCGGTTTGGAAATGGAGGGTGCTCATTATCAAAAAGCCATTCAGTCAGCAGCTAAAATCAGGAACGCCATCAGCGCTGATATCAAATTGCGCTACGCCTATTATGCTTCGGATAACCCTTTGATTACAGGGCATACTCTGGCGTCCGGTGGCTTAGGACTTGATGGAGTAAAGCCAACTTATATGATTACAACCAAGATATTAGAGAAAATTTTTAATCAGGATTTAATTCAATAATAATGATTGCCAAAACACCTTCTCCCCCTTATTATGCAGTAATTTTCACCTCAATTTTGCATAAGCAGCAGGAAGGATACGAGGAGATGGCAACGAAAATGATTGAAATTGCTGCGCAACAAGAAGGATTTCTTGGCGTTGAAAGTGCCAGGGACGGACTGGGAATTACCGTCTCTTATTGGAAAAGCCTTTCCGATATTCAAAAATGGAAAAATCATTCAGCACATTTATTGGCGCAAAAAAGGGGGAAAGAGGAGTGGTACAGGGCTTATAAAGTCAGAATAGCAAGCGTCGAACGAGAATATGGACAAAAATAAAAATATGCGTATAATATCTTATAATGTGAATGGCATTCGTGCCGCTATGAAAAAAGGACTGGCAGAATGGTTAAAAACACAACAAGTCGATGTCTTCTGCATTCAGGAAGC
>JALVDO010000885.1 GCA_027008975.1 Saprospiraceae bacterium
AAACCCAACCATCCGAATTATCGTTCTCTACCTCCTCTTCGCTCAGATTGTAGTGGAAGTGATAAGGCAAATACCGTTATGGAGCTGATATATCCCAAAAAAGGGGCAAAAATATTCCTTCCTGTTGATTTGGGTGGAAAAATGCAAAGCACCATTTTTAAAGCTGTGCACAAAAGGAAAAACGCCACCATCTATTGGCATCTCGATGAGGCCTTCCTTGGTAAAACAGTAGGAGTTCACAACTGGGAGTTTCATCCGACTGTCGGACGGCACTTGCTGACGCTGGTTGATGAAGACGGGAATCGGCTGGAACAGTGGTTTGAGATTATCTCAGAGTGAGCAAGGGCTTTACTCACCCCAATACTCCACATAATTCCGGGGAGTCTCATATAGCCGAACCGTTAGTTCGTATTTCGCATCCAATTTATCCCTCAAAATATTCCAAATAACATAACAGATGTTTTCGGCGGTAGGGTTGAGGTTTTTAAATTCGGGCACATCCAGATTGAGGTTTTTGTGGTCCAGACGAAGTTCTATTTCTTCGTAGATTAATTCTTTGAGCGATTTGATGTCAATAAGGTATCCGGTGTCTTTATCGACTTCTCCTGTTACTTTGACCTCCAATTCGTAATTGTGCCCGTGATAATTGTAATTGTTGCAAATGCCAAAGACAGCTTCATTTTGCTCCTTTGTCCAATCGGGATTATGTAGCCTATGGGCTGCATTGAAGTGCGCTTTTCTGAAAACAGCAATTCTCATAATGAAGTTGTCTTTGTGTTGTTATCCTTTTTTCAGAACGTTATAATACTGATCCACTAAGTATTTATAATAGGGCATTAGAGCCGGAGAAACAGTTTTGTATTGCTCGATTTCTGCTTCTCTTTTCTTGATATATTCTTCCAAGCTTGGAGGCAACTGGTGTTTCAATTGCTCGGCGCGTTCTGCTTTTCGCTTTTGGTCAAATTCGCGTTGGCGCTCTGCCTTTTCATGCTTTAGGAGTCTTGTTAGGATGTCCTGTTGCCTTTTGAGCATTTGGTTCGTCAGTTGCTTGTTTAGCAGTTCCGTTTCGGTCTTATTCATCTGATCGATGATGTCGTTCAACTCCTGACCGTTTTTGCCCTTGCCCTGCTGTTGTAGTTTCTTGCGCTTTTCTTCGAGTGCCCGCCTCATGGCTGCTTGCTTGGCTGCCATTTGTGCAAATTCCTTACTACTACCCGATTTTCCATCCTTCAACCGCTGAGCCATTTTCTTCATCTCTTCGTTTAGTCCTTGTTGACCTTTGCTAATCTTATCGGAAGGTCCACTACCCTGACCTTTGCCCCCCGGCTTATTACACATTTGTGAGCCGGCCATCATACCGGACATTTGTTGTTGCATTTGATTCATTGCCTCGCTCAACATCAGGGCGAGATCATTGACTGCCTTCATGGTACGATGCTGGTTATTACCGGCAGTACCAATCTTTCGCTCTTCCAACTTTTCCAGTCCTTCTTTCATATTCACTTTGACCTCTCCGACCTTTTCGGTAACGAAAGTTTCGATTTGGAACACTCTTTTGCTAAGAGCCTGAAGGCTGTCTTCTATCAATTTGAAATCATCTTTCAACTTGAATTGCTGGCGGACGAGATCTTCGTATTTCGGAGTATTAATCTTCACGTAGCTAAATTCATCGATGAGATTTTCCTGGTCGAAGGAGAGCCCGATAAGGTTTTCCAGTAGCTGTCGCAATGCCTGCATATCCTCTTCCATCTGCTCCATCTCACCGGATTGCATACTTCCCGCCATGGACGCTGCTGCGTCCTTCATTTTCTGAGAAGCCTTTTTTTGAGACTGGGAAGCACCCTGATTTTGTTTTTGCTCTAGTTGCTCCTGACTGTCGTTCAGATCCTGCTGAATATCCTCCATGTCTTCCTGATTGTCAGGGATGTTCATCGGCTTCTCCAGTTCTTCATTTTTCTTTTTGGTCTCCTCTAATTTTTCTTCTAATTTTTCAAATTTTTCATTGATATCCTCTTGTTTTTCTTTGAGTTCCTCCTGAGATAATTTCTCCTCTTTGGTTTCCTCGCTAAGTTTTTCTTGCTCTTCTGCCAACTGCTCTAATTCGTCGATGGCATCCTGCATTTCTTTCTCCACCTCTAGTTGCTTGTACAGCTCTTCGAGGCGGTCGAGTTCCATTTCCATCTCCTCGTTGCTCATCTCCATTTCCTCCATTTTGTCGAGGGTTTCATCCTTGTTCAGTTCCTGCATGAGCTCCTCGATTTGCTTCATGAGTTCTTTCATTTCCTCACTCATGACTTTCTCGAAGAGTTCTTGTACTTTTTCCTGTTTTTCGAGGATTTTCTGGTCTTCCGGTGTCAATTGTTCTTCTTGTTTTTGATTCTCCTCAAAAGCTCTTTTGGCCTCTTCCATTTGTTTTTCGAGGTCTTTTTGTCGTTCGAGCAGTTTCTCCAATTCCTTTTTGTCCTCCCAGTTGAGCTCTTTCTTTTGGAGCATCTTTTCTCTGGCCTTTTTCAAGTCCTCTTGTAGTTTTTTTGCATCCTTGATGGATTTTTCCAAATTGTCCTTTATTTGGGCTTTATTGTCTTCGATTTTTTCTTCGACTTCCTCTTGTGTCGGTTCGTTGTAAATCATTAGATTGGTGCGAGATGATTTGCTGCCGGCTATGGCATCGTTATCAAACACTTCAAAATAATAAGTAATTTCATCGCCGGGCTCAAGTTTGATTTGATTGACATCAAAAAGGTAGTCGTAATTTGCCTGTCGTCCTTTGGTCAGCGTGAGCGGAATGGTTTGTGTCGGCTCTTCCCGCTGGTCGCTGTGTTTTATTTTGTAATTAAAAGAAAGGCGATTCAGTCCGTAATCATCGGAGGCATTACCGACGAAAAAATACAATTTGGCATCCGTGCTGTCCGTGAATTGTTGCACACTTATTTCCGGAAACTTGTCAGGAATTACAGAGACTGCATAACTAACGGAGTCTGCATTAGGCAATCTTTTATTCGACACAAAAATCTTATAATGGTCATCCCGGAGAAACCGCTTTTTATAGGAAAACAACTGTTCTCCAAAATGCTTGGTCGGCAGCAAAGCTCCGTCATTGGCAAAGAATATTTTTAACGAATCGGTATGTTCCGCCTCAAATGTCCAACTAACATTCGTTCCGGCAGGGAGTACCAAGTCGCCTATGCTGTTGAGCACTTCATCCTTCCTTCCCGTATAGGCAGGGTAGTCCAGTTTGGTTTCAAAATGGAGAATATTGGGCTTTTCGAGTACTTCTAATTCGTAATTATTTGATTTCACCCCGGAGGCGTAGAGAAAGAAATCAGTATTTTTTTGTACCTTGTTAAAGGTGTACTCAAAAGAGTCTGCTGCTACCTTTTTAAGGCGGTATTTAAAGTTATCGACATTGATAAAAGCCTCGTTGGGTAATTCGTCTCCCTCGATTTTAACCCCAAGGTGATAATCGCTAAATTGTATTACTTCAATTTTTTCTTTGGGTAGTATAAAGGAGAAAGGGGCGGGCTTTTCAAAGCCTTCATTGTTGTGCAACAGCCTGTTCGTACCGTCTTTTATCATGCTCGGTGCGGTGAACAAAATCAGCAGCAATAGCAACAGCGGGGGAAGCGCGTATTTGGCATACTTCTTATTTTCGGAGAGGTCAATGGCTTTCTTGAAGGGAACGGGCTTGATTTCTTCTGATTTTTGTTCGATACTGGCCAAAATTAAATCCTTTTGGTCAGCGTTGTCGGCCTTCTCTCTAAGTTGGAGAATGTTGAGTAATTTATCCTGCACGTTGGAGAAGTGGCTGCCCACAATCTTCGCTGCCTGCTCGTGCGAAATGACCTTGCCCAGCTTGAAATAATTCAAAAGAGGGATGAATACCCAGACGGAAAGTGCCAGTAAACTAATGCCAATAAAGGAGTAGAAGAGTACCTTTCTAGTCCCTTTGTCAAAATAGAAGTGATATTCCATCAGGCTGACAACAAGGAATAGCAATAAAATTAGCCCAATGCTATAAAGCACCCCACGCAACAATTTGTTGACGTAATATTTACGGATAAAACGGTCGAGTTTTTCTATTAATAACTGGTAATTATTTTGCACCTGCATACTTCTTCTTTTTTCACATCCACTCGGGTTTCTTCACCCCGGCAGACTCTGTAATAACAGTTCGGGTACTGGCCGATGGGACGGAAATCCCCCGTCAGCATAAAACATCTCCTATAGAGAACGTAAAAATGGGGAAAAAGATTTGCACGGGTAAGGGGATTGTGTTGTTTTTTTGTGTACCTCGTGCTTTTTTGCATACCCCGAGCTTCCTACCGTCAGCTCATTCTAATTCTCATTGCTTAACCGCTCCCCGATCTTCCTACCGTCAGCTCAGGGATCGGATTCTAATTCTAATTCTAATTCCAATTCTAATTTAAATCCCCATTCCCCCTTGATAATTAAGGAAAAAGATGTATCTTTGCAGCCGATTTTTAATTTAGTAACATAAAATGTCTGATTTAATGAGAAATTATGAAATTACGTTCATCGTCGACCCGGTGCTGTCCGATGATGAAATCAAATCGACAGCTCAGACATATGTTGATCAACTTAAGAAAGAAGATTGCAATATCATCCATTTGGATGAGATGGGACTTCGGCAGTTGGCATACCCTATCAAGAAGAGAAATTCAGGGGTGTATTACTGTGTAGAGTTCGAATCTGAAACCGGGGTTGTTATCGATAAAGTGGAGCTGTCATTGCGCCGAGATGAACGCATTATGCGATTCCTAACAGTTAGTCTTGATAAATACGGTGTTAAGTACAATCAAGATAAGAGAGATGGTAAGATTGGAAAGGTCAAGAAAAAGGAGAAACCCGTAGAGGAAGTATCTGACCGAAGATCCAGACCAAAGCGTCGAAATGCGCCGACTCCTCGACCAAAGGTAGAGCAAGAAGTGAAGGCGACACCAACGCCGCCCGTTGTTGAAGAAGAAGTAGCAGTTGCTGCACCTGCACCTGTTGTCGAAACGACCACTCCTGATGATTTTAAAAAGATTGAAGGAATTGGTCCTAAAATTGCAGGCTTATTGGTAGATGCTGAAATTCTCACCTTTGCGCAATTGGCTGAAACGCCGGTAGAAAAGGTAAAGGAAATCTTGGCTGCGGCCGGAAGTCGTTACGCTATCCACGACCCCAGTACTTGGGGAAAGCAGGCTAAGATGGCTGCTGCAGGCGACTGGGATGCATTGAAAAAATGGCAGGACGAATTAGATGGAGGGAAAGAAGTGAAGGCAAGTAGCGAAGAGGAATAACTCCTATTTTAAAAATTTTAAAGTAAAAAATCATGGCTTCTAGAGACGATATAAAATTTCTAAGCAATCCGAACATCGGGTCAGAACGCAAAAAATATTGCCGTTTCCGAAAGTACGGAATTAAACACATTGATTATAAGGATGCTGATTTTCTCCTGCAATTTATTAATGAGCAGGGAAAAATTTTGCCAAGAAGAATTACTGGTAACTCATTGAAGTATCAGCGAAAAGTGGCTACTGCTATTAAGCGTGCACGCCATTTGGCAATTTTACCTTATGTAGCAGATTTGCTAAAATAAGGATGAGCAATCACCTTTTTTCAATTTTTAAATTTAACAATCATGGATATCATATTACTCCAAGATATTGAGAAAGTAGGCGATAAGCATACGATAGTAACCGTTAAGGACGGTTATGGCCGCAACTACTTGATCCCACAAAAAAAGGCAATCATCGCCAATGCTGCTAATCGTGAAAAGTTAGCTGTCCTCAAACAAAAAGAAGAGGAGTTGGCTCAGAAAATGATTAGTACATTTCAGGAATACGCTGCACAATTGGCTGATAAAGTCATTAAAATCGGCGCAAAAGCCGGTGAGAAAGGCAAAATTTTCGGAAGTGTTACCCGCATTCAAATTGCAGCCGCACTGAAAGATCAGTTCAATATCGAAATAGAGAAGAAAAAAATCGAAATGCCTGATGAGGAGATTAAAGAACTCGGTAATTACACCGTCGTGTTAAATTTCCACAAGGAGGTAGCTCCTGAAGTAGCAATTGAAGTGTTTCAGGACTAATTTCGAGCTTACTCAAAAAAGAACGGGGTGTCATTTTATAATGGCATCCCGTTTTTTACTTTTTCTTAGCCAACGCGATTTCCTATCGTAAAATATTTGCTTTTTTACTATAAACAGTGCCGCCGGTCTCTATGGTAAAAATATACATTCCGGATGTCAACCTTGGCCTATTTGTGAGAAAAACGTGTTGGTGTTGCCCCTGATATTGCTGTCCGTCGTACAATACTTCGACGGGTCTTCCCAGTAAGTCAAAAACAGTCACTCTCGTTCGCATCGACACTGGCAATGTATATTGCACGGTTATCTGCCCCTCCTCGCGAAGTAATACCATATTGATGGATGGCTGTGTCACCCCCGTGGTGGAAGAAGGCATACAGGTCAACCCCAACTCCGGTAATCGCTCGAAAGACTGCCCGAGCACATCATCGACCACGTCGGGATCAACGCAAAGCCAGTTTTCCAATACCGTTGCATAGATGCGTCTGAAATCAATATCAAATTTCAGGTTTCCCACTTCATCAACATCCGTTAGGTCGGGGTTGGAGCCAAGGAAGCCGTTGCCCTCAAGCCCCTCGCCAAATACCATCATTGGGGCTGCTGCGCCATGGTCTGTCCCTCCCGAAGCATTTTGTTCTATTCTACGACCGAATTCAGAAAT